>JALSGI010000207.1 GCA_026982835.1 Planctomycetota bacterium
ACTTCCTGGTACTGTTCCGGGGAGGTGAGCACGGCGGTGAAGCGGAAGTTCTTGGCCGCCGCCCGCACCAGGCTGGGACCGCCGATGTCGATCTGCTCGATGGCCTCGGCCTCGGTCACCTCGGGGTGGGAGATGGTTTGCTCAAAGGGATACAAGTTGACCACCACCAGCTCGAACGAGACGATCCCATGCTGCTGCATCGCCTGGCGGTCTTCCTCTACGTCCTCACGTCGCAGGATACCGGCAAAGACCTTCGGGTGCAGCGTCTTCACCCGGCCGTGCATCATCTCGGGGAAGCCGGTGTATTGGGCCACTTCGCGCACTTCCAGCCCTTGCTGCTGCAAATGGGCCCGGGTGCCGCCGGTGCTGTAAAACTCTACGCCGTGGCCGGCCAGGGCCGAGGCCAATTCGGCCAGGCCCGTTTTGTCGCTTACACTCAACAGGGCGCGATGGACAGGCAACAGTTGGCCGGGGGAGGGCATAACGGTTCCTCTTGCATCGTGAAGGGTGACTCGTAGCCTACCAAGGGTTTCCGAGTGTCCAAGAGCCTACCGTCCCGGCGTGGCGTTGGCGAGGGGGCAAGGGACCGCCTGGCCATGCGGCTGCGGCCCGCAAGCAAAACGGCTGCGTGCGGCCGGGCACGCAGCCGAAAAAACGCCGAAACAACCCCTAGCAAGCTGGGCAGCTAGCGTTTGCGCCGGGCTCCCTTGGGCTTGGGCACCGGGTGCAGCCGGTGGGCTTCGGCGAACCCGCGGTTGACGAACCCGCTGACCACGCGGGCATGGGCCTGGATCAGTTGCACCACGTAGGGGTCCTGGGAAGTTTCAACGACGTGCACTCCCTTGGGCGTGCGCTGGATTTTCATCTCGATCTTTTCGGTGTGCCGGAATATCTCGGCGAACAGGGGATCCATCATGCGGATGGGCCGCTTTTGCTTGATACGGCGGTGCATCGATTCCACATGGCGCTGGAGTACGGGCACCAGGCGGGGATCGTTGGTTTCGGTCCAGGTTTCCACGCCGTTGGGCAGCATCTTCACTCGGCGGCGGATTCTCTTGTAGTTGGCCAGCAGCAGGTGGAAGTCGTTCCGGTCGGCCATGAAGGTGGGATCGTTCATCATGCCCCGGCCCATCATGCCACGCCCCATCATCCCCGGGCCCATGCGACCGCCGCGACCGTGCATCCCCCGACCCATCATTCCCCGGCCGCGCATCCCGTGCATTCCTGGCCCCCTGCGTCCGCGCATCGGGCCGGGACCATGCCCGTAGTGACCGCCAGCCCTTCCCGGCCCGCGCCCTTGGCCGGGGGCATTTCGCCGGGGCGGATCGGCCTGCACGATCAAGGTCAAACAGGTCAAAGCGGCCAAGCTCAACAAACTGCTCCACAGGCCCAAGCGGTATCTCATGGCAGAAGTTTCCTGTTCGATAGGAAGTGCGCTGGAACCCCTGGTACATCGCCCCTTTTTAACTGGCCCGTATCTTCGAACCGCAAAAGTTGCGGTTTGTTCTCCCCGCTTCCCAGAGGTGGCTTCTTTTCTGTCTGCGAATCCTGCCTCGTTCATACTGAATTATATCAAGATGTTTCGATATTTCAACCCTTCTCTCCAGTTTTCTCTTTGCCATTTCGTTGAAGTCCTTTCACCAGGAGCTGGGCAGATTCCCAGATGGAAACCGTAGCGGTTGGGAAAACTCTACGTGCAGCGGTTTTTTGGCTCATTCCGCCCTTTGGCCGCTGCCGAAACTTGCGAATACGCAGGAGCACGCCGTCGGCACGGATGCGCTGAATCGGCCCAAAACTCTTACCATTTGAGCGCATCCGCAATGCTGGCACTGGTGGCGCGCAAGGTGTCTCTGCCCGGGCTGTTGCTGGCGGCAACCAGCCTGCTGCTGGGCCTGGCCCTGTTGAGCTTCTCCCCGCTGGATCCGCCCGGGACCCAGGCATATCCGCCTGCTGAAACCACGGGCAATTGGGTCGGTCCCGTGGGAGCCTATCTGGCCTGGGGGCTTTATCAGCTGCTGGGCTGGGGGGCGTGGTTTGTTTGGGCTTCCCTGGCGGTGCTGGCCGGGGTGTTGCTGCGCAGGCAGGGGGTGGATGACCCCTTGCTGCGCTGGCACGGGTGGCTTTTGGCCCTGGTGGGCTGGTGCACGCTGTTGCAGTTGGCCTTTCCGGGCTGGTCGCCCGGGCCGGTCGTCGGCGGCGGGGGCTACCTGGGCGCGGTGATGCAGCAGGTGCTTTCGGCCTGGATGGCCACGCTGGGCACTTGGCTGGTGGCGCTGAGCCTGTTCATCGCCGGCATGTTGCTTTGTGCCGATCAGTGGGTGTTGCGGGCCGTGGGGTTTGTGCTGCGCGGTTCGTTCCGCACGGCGGTGTGGCTGCTACGCTTGCCCTTGGCTCGCCGTCGCCGCAGTGGCGAGGAAGACTCCACAGGCCCTGCGATCCGAACCAAATCCTCCCGCAAGCCGGCACTCCAGGGTGCCAACGAGCCGGGGGAAGAAGACGACCAGGAGCTGGAGGAGCTTTCCTCGCAACAGCTCACCTTGCGCATTCGCCAGCGCAAGCGGCCCAGCAACACCGGCTCGAAGCTCGATCTGGTGGACACGGCGGCCGACGAGCAGCAGGAGCCGTATGAGTTTCCGCCGCTTGATCTGCTGCTGCCGGCCGATCCGGTGCCCGAGGAGCTGCAAGAGCAGGAGATCCTCCGCAAGGCCCGCAAGCTGGAAAAAACCTTCGCCGACTTCGGCTACAACGTGCAGGTGGTGGAAGTGGAAACCGGCCCGGTCATCTCCCAGTACGAAGTGGAACTGGAGGCCGGGCTGCGGCTGAGCAAGATCATGGGCCTGGCCGACGATCTGGCCGTGGCCTTGCGCGTGCCCAGCGTGCGGATCGTGGCCCCCATTCCGGGCAAGAACACCGTCGGCATTGAGGTGCCCAACGCCAACCGGCAACTGGTGCGCCTGCGCGAGGTGATCGAGGAGGCCAGCGACACGGTGAGCCAGATGGCTTTGCCGCTTTTCCTGGGCAAGGATGTGGCTGGCAACCCCCTGGCCGTGGACCTGGCTAAGATGCCCCATCTGCTCATCGCCGGCCGCACCGGCACGGGCAAAAGCGTCTGCTTGAACTCGCTCATCATGTCGATCCTGATGACTCGCTCGCCCCGGGATGTGAAGTTGCTGCTGGTGGACCCGAAGATGGTCGAACTGAGCCTCTACAGCCGCGTCCCCCACCTGATGCACCCCGTGGTGACCGACATGAAGAAGGCCGAGGCCATCCTGGGCTGGGCCGTGGAGAAGATGGAGGACCGCTACCGGCTGCTGATGCGGGCCCGCGTGCGGCACATTGCCGCGTACAATCGCCTGGGCCGCGAAGAGCTGCTGCGGCGCGTGGAGCCGGAATCGGAAGAAGAAGCCGCGCAAATCCCTACCCACTTGCCCTACATCGTCATCGTGGCCGACGAGATGGCCGACCTGATGATGACCGCTCCCAAGGAGGTGGAGAGCTATATCATCCGCTTGGCACAGAAGAGCCGGGCCGTGGGCATCCAC
Source organism: Planctomycetota bacterium (assembly GCA_026982835.1). Classification (GTDB taxonomy): domain Bacteria; phylum Planctomycetota; class Planctomycetia; order Pirellulales; family S012-138; genus S012-138. The sequence goes on from JALSGI010000207.1 coordinate 3,543, forward strand.
CTGATCCTGGCCACGCAGAAGCCCACGGTGGACGTGATCACCGGGCTGATCAAGTCGAATCTGCCGGCGCGGATTTCCTTCCAGGTGGCCAGCCGCACCGACAGCCGCGTGGTGCTGGATGAGATGGGGGCCGAGCGCTTGCTGGGCAACGGCGACATGCTGTTTCTGTGGCCGGGCACCAGCACGCTGCTGCGCGGCCAGGGCTGCTACGTGGGCGACGACGAAATCCACCAGGTGGTGCAGTTTGTGGGCCGCCGCGAGCCGGAGTTTGCCGAGGAACTGGTGCAACTGGAAACCGCCCCGGAACCGGCCGGCGGCTCCGGCGGGGTCAAGATGCGCGACGAACTCTATGAAGCGGCCGTGGACGTAGTGGTGCAGCAGGGACGTGGCAGCGTCTCCTTGTTGCAGCGAGCCTTGGGCATCGGCTACGGGCGGGCTGCGCGGCTGATCGACTTCATGGCCGAAGACGGCATCGTGGGCCCCTACAACGGCTCCCAGGCCCGCGAAGTGCTGATCACACCCGAGCAATGGGCCAAGCGCCGCCAGGGTGCGGCTCCGGCCGTGGCTGCTTCGCCTGGGCCGCGGCGGCGGGTGGTGCTGCGCCCCTCTGCGGACGAGGAAGCAGAAGACGAACCGCTCCCCTGGCCCTCAGGCCAGGCCGACGCGGCCACCCACGGCTCTGGTGGCCCGCATGTGATCCGCCGCCGCCGAAGCTCCCCGGACCGCACTGCCGCCGAGGAGGACGAGGACTCCCCGGCGTAACATGCGGCGTGTGAAGTCTTGGGTCGTGGGTCTTGGACGAGCCTGCGGCTTCAGCTGCGGGAGGCTTGGAGGCTTGGAGGCTTGAGGAGCCCCGCACGTCAGTGGTTGGGTCTTGGGTCGTGGGTCTTGGGTCTTGAGAGTAGGGAGCCCCGCACGTCAGTGCGGGGAGGAG
>JALSGI010000208.1 GCA_026982835.1 Planctomycetota bacterium
GTCGCGGTGGCTTGCCCACGCATTCTGGAATAAATTGTACGTTTCCCGGCTACCCCAGCGCAAGAGCAGACTCACCGGAGGTGGAAGCGATGCAGTTTCGCACCCGGGCCATTCACGTGGGCCAGGAGCACGATCCGGCCACCGGGGCAGTGGTGCCGCCGGTACACGTGGCCAGCACGTTCGTACAACCGGGGCCGGGCCAGTGGGGGCAGTACGACTACTCCCGCAGCGGCAACCCCACCCGGGCTGCACTGGAGACCACGCTGGCCTCCCTGGAAGGCGGTTGCCGGGCGCTGGCCTTCTCCACCGGCATGGCCGCCATCCACGCGGTGACCATGCTCTTGAAAACCGGCGACCACATCCTGGCCGGCACCGACATCTACGGCGGCACCTATCGGCTGTTTCACAAGATCATCTGCCGGGCCGGAATCGAAGTGACGCTGGTCGATACCACCCACCTGGAGCAGCTCGAAGCCGCTTTCCGGCCCAACACCCGGCTGCTGTGGATCGAAAGCCCCGGCAACCCGCTGCTTTCCATCACCGACATCGCCGCCTGCGCCCAACTGGCCCACCGGCACAAAGCCCTGCTGGCCGTGGACAACACGCTGGCCACCCCGGTGCTCACCCGCCCGCTGGAACTAGGGGCCGACATTGTCATGCACTCGGCCACCAAGTACCTGGGCGGGCACAGCGATCTGCTGGGCGGAGTGCTGGTGGTGCGAGAGTCTTCCCTGGGCGAAGAGCTTTACTTCGTGCAGAACGCCACTGGGGCGGTGCTGGGGCCGTGGGAAAGTTTCCTTTGCTCCCGGGCCATCAAGACCCTGGAGCTGCGCGTGCTGGCCCAGTGCCACTCGGCCATGCAAGTGGCCCGGTTCCTCCACCAGCACCCCAAGGTGAAGCGGGTTTACTATCCCGGGCTGCCGGAGCACCCCGGCCACCAGCTTGCCCGGCGGCAGATGCAGGGCGGCTTTGGAGCCATGGTCAGCTTCGAGGTCCATGGGGGGTTCGATGCCGCCGGTCGGGTGGTGGCGGCCTTGCGGCTTTTCCGCCTGGCGGTGAGCCTGGGGGCGGTGGAGTCGCTGGTGGAGCAACCGGCCGCCATGTCCCACGCCAGTTACGACCCCCAGGACCGCCTGGCCCACGGCATCCGCGACGAGCTGATCCGGCTGAGCGTGGGCCTGGAGGCCCCGGAGGACTTGATCGCCGACCTGGAAGAAGCCCTGCAGCAGGTGTAGGCGCACCGGGTGCAAAGCGGCGCCCGGCTACGAAAAAACAAACCGCGGGCTGACGGTGCGCGGCTCGCTGTTGGGTGTGTAGATCAACGTTTATACTGTCGCATCCGGCGAGCCGCGTGCGTGAGCACGCGGTTGCTGCGGTTTGTGGTCGTTGCTACGCCGGCCAACCGCCGGCTTACGCCGGCGGCTCGCCGTTGCAAGAATCAAAGCAAGTCCACCAGGTACGTTGTTTTCCACAAAACACGCTTTTTCCTGCCCGGTGCGGAAGCACCAGTGGCGAGCCCCGGACTTGGGGCCCGGGGAGAGCCGAATAAGTGCATTGCGTTATTTTTCTCCGCTGGCTGAAGCCAGCGGCTCGCCATTTGGCAAGAAAAAACGCTTATTCTCTCCTGGCGTGGAGCAAAGCCACAACGACAGCAAGCCGCCGCACTCTAATAAGCTACACGACCAGTCGCCCAGCCCTAAAAAATCAACATCGCATCCCCGTAGCTATAAAAACGATACCGCTCCCGAACCGCTTCCTCGTAGGCGGCCAGCACCCGCTCCCGACCGGCAAACGCACAAACCAGCACCAGCAGCGAACTGCGCGGCAAGTGGAAATTGGTCATCAGCACGTCGGTGGCGTGGAACTCAAATCCCGGGCAGATATAAAGCCGCGTCCAGCCCTCCCAGGGCCGGAGCGTACCTTCCCGGGCGGCGGTTTCCAGCACCCGCACGCTGGTGGTGCCCACGGCCACGATCCGCCCGCCGGCGGCCCGGGTCTGCTGCAAGCGCTGGACCACTTCCGGGGTGATCTGCCCCCACTCGGCGTGCATGGTGTGCTGGCGGATGTCCTGGGTCTTGATCGGGCGAAACGTTCCCGGCCCCACGTGAAGCGTAACGTACTGGATGCCGATCCCCCGCTCTTGCAACCGCTGGAGCAACTGCTCGGTGAAATGCAGCCCGGCCGTGGGAGCCGCCACCGAGCCTGCGTGTTGGGCGTAAACGGTCTGGTAGCGCTCCCAGTCGCTGGGGACCATCTGCCCTCGGCGGATGTAAGGCGGTAGCGGTACGCGCCCCACCCGTTGCAGCAACTCCAGGGCGGGACCGACTGGGTCGGGTCGTACGGCCCAGGTGCCATCCTCCAGGCGGCAGACCAGGTGCAGTTTGAGCCACTCCTGTCCCTCGCGGTCCCGCAACACCACTATTTCTCCCGGGTGGAGCTTCCCCCGGGTACGGCACATCAGCCGCCAGAGCCCATGCCGGTCTTGCTCCAGGAACAGCCCTTCCCAAAAGCCCCCGGTACGCTCCCGGTAACCGACGAGCCGGGCCGGGATCACCTTGGTGTTATTGAGCACCAGCACATCGCCGGGGCGCAGCAGCTGGGGCAAATCGCGCACGTGGCGATGCTCCACCCCCCCTTGCCGCCGCGAAAGCACCAGCAGCCGGGCATCGCTGCGGTTGGGGAGCGGTTGCTGGGCCACCAGCTCCTTGGGCAGATGGTAGTCGTACAGCGCCAGGTCGCTTGCAGGGTCCGACACGCCCGGCTCCAGCCTGTTGCCCAGGGGTTCGTTAGCGGGAACCGATCGCATAGAGCGCCTGGAACGTGCGCAGGTAGATGCGGCGGCCGGAAATAGCCGGGGAGGAGGAGATGTCTTCCCCCATGCGGTTTTGGGCCAGCAGCTTGAACTCCCGGCCCAGGGCCACCACGGTGATCACGCCGTCGCGGGCGGTGAGGTACAGCTTGCCGTCGGCCACCACGGGCGAGGCCCGATGCCGCTGCCGGTGCGTTCGCCGCTGGTAGAGCACCTCACCGGTGGTGGCGTCCAAGCAAAGCAAGTTGCCGTTTTCGCGGCACAGATACACCAGCCCCCCGTGGATCACCGGCGAGGGCACATCGGGCGTGTTGCGGCTCAGACGCCAGCGGACGAAACGCGAGTCGGTAAGATCGCCGCGGCCGGCCGGGTCGATCCCCAGCACCGGGCCGTTCTTGGCCGAAGGCACCACGATCAGCCCGGGCACCGCCACCGGCGAGGCTACCAGCCGCAGCGTGGGATTATAGCGCGGCGTGCCGTTCAACCCGCCGCACCGCCACAGCTCCTGGCCGTCGGAGAGCCGGTGGGCCACCACGTAATCGGCCCCGTGCGTGATCAGGTACTCTTGCTTGGCGTCGCGATACAGGATCGGCGAGGCATAGGAATGTTCGCACTCGGCCCGGGCGTCGCTCGTGCGAGTGTGCACCCAAACCGGCTGGCCGGTCCGCTTGTCCAGGGCGATCACCCGCGATTCCTGCGTGCGGGGGTTCCCCTCGCCGTGGATCAGTTGCACGTACAGCCGGTCTTTGTAAAGCACCGGGGTGGAGGTGTAGCCGAACTGCAAGTTGATGGGGCCAAACTCGCGGTTCAGGTCCAGCCGCCAGACGAGCCGCCCCTGGAAGTCGTAGCAGGCGATGTGCCCGGTGCCCATCGTGGCCCAGACATACTTGCCGTCGGTGACCGGGCTGGGCGAAGCGCTGTTGCCCTCGTCGCGGCGGACGTTGCGGTTGCCGGTGCTGACGGTCCGCTGCCAGAGCACTTTTCCCTCGGTGGAAAGACAAAGCAGCACCAGCGCCACCCCGTCGCGGTCCACCGAGGTAAGAAAGATACGATCTTCCCACACCACGGGGGTGGAACCGGCCGGGCCGGGAAGCGGCACCCGCCACAGCACGTTTTCCTTGGGGCCAAACCGGGCCGGCAGGCCCGTCTCGCCACAGACGCCGTTGCCCCGGGGCCCTCGCCACTGGGGCCAGTTTTCGGCCCAGGCCGACGCTGCGGCCGCAAGTGCCACCAGGGCCAAAGAGAGCTTCCAAACCACAGGCAAAGCTGGCAGTCTCACGGTCGGTTTCCTCGTCTCACGGGGGGATCGTATGGGAACAGGGAATCCGGGGCGGGCTTGTTGTTTGTTTCAAGCGTAGCTTGCATCCGGCGGGAACAGCAGGCGGGCTGGCCCCGGGAGGCCGTGTCTTCGGGTAACTGCTCTTTTTATTGTGCCCCTTGCCCGCGGCGGTGCAAGCGAGAGTGCCGGCTTGCGGCCTGCGCCGTGCGGCTTGCGCCGGTGCTTCCGCACCGGGCAGGAAAAAGCGTGTTTTGTAGAAAACAACGTACCTGGTGGACTTGCTTTGATTCTGGCAACGGCGAGCCGCCGGCGTAAGCCGGCGGTTGGCCAGCGTAGCATCGGCCACAAACGGTAGCAACCGC
>JALSGI010000209.1 GCA_026982835.1 Planctomycetota bacterium
CCCGCTGGGCCTTGCGCCAGGGAGTGCAGCGGGTGCTGGTGGTCGATTGGGACGTCCACCACGGCAACGGCACGCAGGAGGTGTTCTGGAACGACCCGCAGGTGGGCTTCTTTTCCATCCATCGGTTTCCGTTCTACCCGGGTACGGGCCGGGCCGACCAGACCGGTGGCCCTGACGCTCCCGGCACCGTGTGCAACGTGCCGATCTCCTACGGCACGCCGCGAAGCCAGTACCTGCGGCTGTTTGAAGCCCGCCTGAGCGAACTGGCCCAACGCATCCGGCCGCAGTTGGTGCTAGTAAGCGCCGGGTTCGACGCCCACCGGGCCGATCCCATCGGCTCGCTCGACCTGGAAACCGAAGACTTTGCCCGCATGACCCAGCTGGTGCTCCAGCTTGCCCGGCAGTACGCCCAGGGGCGGCTGGTAAGCGTGCTGGAAGGGGGCTATCAGCCGCAGGCACTGGCCGAGTGCGTGGAAGTGCACCTGCGCGGGCTGTTGGGCACTTGATGCGGCGTGCGGTGTCATGGGTCTTGGGCTGTGGGTCGTGGGTCTTGAGGGTCCGGAGCCCCGCACGTCAGTGCGGGGAGGCGGCAGGGCCGCAGCCACTAGGAGCTTCCGCTCCGATGCAAGAACAAGAAAGAGCGTCAACTTGCACAACCAAGAGCCTTCCGCGTAAGCGGGGGGAGAAACAGCATCGGCGTGCGGCTTGCGCCGGAGCTTCCGCTCCGGGTGAGAATCCGCGCCAATACCCAACCGGCGATCCGGGAGCGTAGCACCTGTTTAAGCGTGTTATCAATGATTATTGTGTTTGTGCTGGAGGAGTTCCCTTGTGAGTAAACGCCCAACAAAACCAACACTCTTTTCCACTCCAGCGGCTCGGCGGGAGCCTCGCCCTCCCAGTTGTGCCAATCTACGCTTGTTCTTGCATCGGAGCGGGAGCTCCTTGGGAGGGCGAACCTCCTGGTGAGCCGCTGGTTCGTCAAGCGCGTTGTTTCCCATGTACATGGTTCTGTTCCCGCCGGGTGCGGAAGCACCACATCTGGCGTCCCTATGCTAGCTGGCTAAACACGTACGGAGCGTAAGCTCCCGGTTGTTCCAAACAAAGCAACGGCCGAGACGCTCGAAAAAACCGCGTGCTCACGCACGCGGCTCGCCCGTGTGGAGTGCGGCGGCTTGCGCTATTAGCACCTCAATGCCTGCCCCCGTGCCAAAGTCCTACCGCAACCAGCCAGCAGGCGGCGCTTGCGACCAGCCCCCAGAAGATGCACCCTGAGCGGTACACCAGCCGCACGCGCCACCGGCCCGGCGGAAGCACCACCGCTTGCATCACCTTGTTGGCCCGGTGGATCGGCACCCGGCGGGCCTCTCCGCTGCGGTGGTCGATCCGCCAGGCTTGCCAGCCCGGATAGTGCTGCCAGGGGAGCACCAGCACCGCCGGCTCGTGCAACCGCACCTGGCAATCCATCTGCCCGGGGCGGAAGAGCACGAAGCGGGCTTCTCCCTGCTTGGCGGGCAGTGGCTTGGGCAACCCTCCCAGGTCCTGGGCCGCGGGGAGCGGTTGCCCAGCCTGGGCCTTGGGATCCACCCCCGAGGGCAGCGGGGCCAGCCAACAGGGAGTAAGCGGATATTGCCACCAAGAAGGCGCAGGAGAGCCAGACCACTCGGGCAACAAGATTAAAGAAGTCTCCTGTTTTCTTTCTGTGTACCACTTCCGCCAGGCGGCGATCTCCAGCGTCTGGAACGACTCGAACACCGACACCCGGTACAGCAGGTTCCACTTGGGAAGAAGCGCTTCGCGCTCCGTGGTGATGCCCCATGGGGAGAGCGACAAATCAAGGGGAAACTCCACCGGCACTCGGAACAACCGCGAGGGAAGCCCCCGCGGGGCCGGAACCGAAGTAAACCACATGAACAAATCGGTGCTGGGGCGCAATCCCGCTGCATTGGGAGCAGCTTTGCGTGCCTGGGGCGTAGGGATCGCGAGCTTCGCGGGCGCAAACCGCCCGGCCGGGGCAGTGAAAACCAGCCGCCGCTGGGTTACGGCCAGGTCGGCCCCCAGCAGGAGCAGCACCACCCCCGGCCACCACCGCCGCGGCAGCAGGCGCAGCACGGCCCAGCCGGCAAGCAACATCGCCACCGCGTAGCCGATCGCCCCGAGAACCAGCCGGTGGATCAGCTCGACGCCCTCTTCGTCCAGGTAGGCGATCAGTTGGCGTGTGGCTTTGTCATGAGCGAGGCCGGGTGGGGGAAAAACGAACCAGCTCTTCCAGGCCCAAATCGCCAGGCCGCTTGCCGCCAGCAACACCAGCCCCGTGCCGAGCACCCGCCGCCGGAAGCGGCCGGAGGCCACCAGGCCGTCGAACCCCTGGGCCGCAAGCAGGGCCAGCCCCAGCGTGGCCAGCGTGAACCACTTGGCCGGGTAGCGGAACTGCACGTACTTGGGCACCAGCACCACCAGCAACCAGTACAGGCCGCCGAAGCCGTCGCCCAGGGGCCACTTGTGCGGGTCTCCCCCGCGGGCCTCCCAGATCAGGCGGCCCACCCACCCGGGAGCGTAGCTGCCGAAGCTGGCCAGCGTGGCCAGCAGCACCATCCAGGCCAGCCATCGCCGCCGCAGTCGCCCCCGCCGCAGCCTGAATGCAGCCAAGGCACACACCAGGGGCAAACCCCCCAGGTAAAGCGAAAGCGTCCAGGGCCGATCTTCCCAGTCCCGCAATTGCATCCAGCGCACGGAGTCCGGGCGGTAATCGCCGCTGATGCCCGGCCACACAAGCTCCCCCAGGCGCCACGGAGCCAGCGAGAACTGGTAGATGTGCCGCATGTGCTCCGGATGAAGGTCGTCGGTGCGGGCCAGCAGCAGGGCAAAGCCGCCTGCGGGATGTCCCTTGCCCAGGCGATCGTACTTCAGCGGCACTTCCCAGAGGTTGCGCGGGTAGGGAGCTTCGCTGCGCGTGCTCAAGGCCACCAGCTGTTGCGTGGGCACCACCTGCACGGCGGCCAGCCCCAGGGCCAGCACCCCGGCCCCGGCAAGTGCCAGCAGTCCTCCACGACCAGAACGGCCAGCCGTCACCGATGACGTACCGCTCCCCCTCGGTAAGCCTCCCGCTTCTTTTGGTAAGCCCCCAGTTTTCGTCGAGCCCTCGGCTTCTTTCGGCGAGCCCCCGGCTTTAGCCGGGGGAGATTCCTCTTCACCGCGGCCGCTTTCTTTCGCCTGGGGCTTGCCGCTTGCTTGGCGAAGCAACCGCCGGTGTTGCCGCCTGCGCATCCACCACAGCAGCAGCCCCACCAGCCCCAGGTGGGCGACCATTTGCGGGTCGCCCCCCAGGATGATCATCGCCCACACCACGGCCAGCTTTACCACACGGCGCAGCGCCGGAGCTGCCACCACGTGCCACAGCAGCCCCTGGGCCACAGGAGCCCAGGCGGCCGATACCAGAAACGGCGGGTTGGTGTACATCATCAGCACCTGGCCGGAGTAGGCGTAGCTTAATGCCCCCAGCCAGGCAGCCGCCGGCGAGCACCCCCAGCGGCGAAGCAGCCACCAGGTGCTTGCCGCAGCAAGCAGCAGGTGGCCCAAAAGATACACACCCCACCAAAACGCAAACGGCCCGGGCAAAAGCAACAGCCAGCTTCCCGGATAGAAGACGGCCGGGGTGCCCTGGGCCAGCAGCGGCACGCCAAAGTTTTCGTAGGGGTTCCAGCCGGGAAACGTGCCCTCGTACCAAAGCTCCCGAATGTGGTAGTGCAACGGGTAGTAAAAGTAGCTCACGTCCCGAAACGCCGGCAGGTGCCCCTGGAAGATCACCGGAGCGAACACCACGGCCAGCACCCCCAGGCAAAGGGCTGCTCCCAGCAGGTTGTGGAAGCGTGCCGCAGGGGACGGTTTCGGCAAAGGGGCCGGCGTAGGCGCGTTCATACGGTTCCCGGCTTCCGGCTGGAGAGGCGCTTGGTTCCTGGGCGGAAGGTTGGCCCTTTTTTGTCGATGATAGCACGGGCGGCACCGGCAGCACCAAGGGGGCGGGGTGGGTGGGCCGGGCCGGCTGTGCTAGCGATGACTGTACGCCGAGGGCGGAAGATAGACGTTGTTATCCGGCACCGGCGAGCATCGGCATGCGGCTTGCGCCGTGCGCTGTTGCGCAGGGTGCTTCCACACCGACGCAAGAACAAACGCAAACTTTCACACTCGGCGAGCCGCCGACTTCGTACGTGTTTAGCGTGCCAGCACAAAATGGAGCATTTCCAAAGCAAAAGAGTTGATTTTTGTCCGGCGAGCCACGTACGTGAGCACGCGGTTGCTACCGTTTGTGGCCGATGCTACGCTGGCCAACCGCCGGCTGACGCCGGCGGCTCGCCGTTGCAAGAATCAAAGCAAGTCCACCAGGTACGTTGTTTTCCACAAAACACGCTTTTTCCTGCCCGGTGCGGAAGCACCAGTGGCGAGCCCCC
>JALSGI010000210.1 GCA_026982835.1 Planctomycetota bacterium
TCCGGGCGCCGAGCCGCAGGCACCGGGGGTGGTTCCCCGCCGGGGGCAAGCCCCTGCGGCAAAAACGGCGGCTCCCACGGTGGTCCCGGAAAAGCTGATCCAGGAACAAATCCAGCGCACCCGCACCCAGGTGAAGCTGGTGGAGCTGGCCACGGCGGCCGTGGTGCTGCTGGTGGCCACGTTGGGAGTGCTGCTTGCGGCCGTGGTGGTGGATCACTGGCTGTGGCCCCTTTCCACTCTGGCCCGCTGGGTGTTGCTGCTGCTTTACCTGGCGGGCGTGGCCTGGTACGTGGCCCGTGAAGTGCTGCCCCTTCTGTTCCACCGCATCAGCCAGGTGTATGCGGCCTATACCATCGAGCAGCATGCCCCGGGGTTGAAAAACGCCCTGCTGAACCTGCTGCTTTTGCGGCGGGAACGAAGCCAGCTTCCGCGAGCGGTGCTGCTGGCCCTGGAACAGCAAGCCGCGGTGCGGCTGGCGCAACTGCCGCCGGTTTCGCCGGTGGACCGCGGCCGCCTGATCCGCTGGGGCTATGTGCTGCTGGCGGTGACGGCCCTGTTGGCCCTCTACAAGTTCCTCTCGCCCAAGGACCCGTTCGTCACCGCCGCGCGGGTGTTTGCCCCCTGGAGTCGCGTCGCCGCCCCGACTCGGGCGCAGATTGAGGAGGTGACCCCGGGCAACGTGGAGGTGTTCACCGATCAGTTCGTCACCGTGGAGGCCTTGGTGGCGGGGCTGCGGGAAGGGGAGCCGGTGCGGCTGCACTTTTGGAGTGAAGACGGCCGCGTGGACCGCCAGCTGGAAATGACCCGGCCCGAGGACAAGCGGCGCCACCAGGTGGTGCTGCCCGGGGGACGGCAAGGGCTGCAAGAGTCGGTGTTTTACCAGGTGCTGGCAGCCGACGCGGCCAGTGCGGTCTATCGCATCCAGGTGGTGGCTCCCCCGGCCATTGCCGTCACCAAGGTGCAGTACGAGTATCCGCCCTACACCAAGCGCCCCCCGCGGGTGGTGGAGAACCAAGGGGACCTGATCGCCCCGGAGGGGACGCGGGTAACGCTTTGGGCCCAGGCCAACCAGGAGCTGGCCGGGGCGTGGATCGACCTGCACGGGGACGGCACCCGCGACCTGCCGCTTCGGGTCCAGGGGGACCAGGCCCAGGGCACGCTGGCCCTGCATTTGCCATCCTCCCGCAGGGAGCGGCTGCTGCGCAGCTACCAACTGCGGATCGTCAACCGCAACCGGCAGGAGAACCCCCAGCCGGTCCGCTACCGCGTGGAGATCGTGCCGGATGAGCCGCCGGTGGTTCAGATCCTCCGGCCTGCGGAGCGGGAAGTGCAACTGCCGCTGAACCGCACGCTGGCCCTGGAAATCCAGGCCAAGGATGCCGACTACGCCCTGCGGGAGGTGGTGTTGCTGGGCCAGCAGGCGGGAGGGAAGTTGTTTTTGAACCAGAAACTGTTGAAGCAGGAGACGTCCGGGGAGGTGAAGCTGGGCTTTGCCTTTCGCCCGCAGCAGTACAAGCTCTCGCCGGGGGAGGTGGTGCAACTGAAGGCGGTGGCTCGGGACAATCGGCATCGCCGCAGCCAGTACCAGCCCAACGTGGCCACCTCCGAAGTGCTGCGTGTCAAAATCCTGGAACCGGAAAAAGAACAGCCCGGCCAGCAACCCAAGCAACCGTCCCCAAAACAGCCCCAGAAAGAGCAACCTTCCCAAAAGCAAGACCAAAAGGAGAAACAGCAGTCGGGCCAATCGCAGCAACCCAAACAAAACACCCCCCAGCCGCAGCAGCCACCGCGGCCCGACCAGCAACCCGGACAGCAGCCGCAGCCAGGGCAAGAAGGGGAGCAGCAAAAGCATCCGCAGCAGCAACACCCGCAGGGCCAGGGGCAAAAGCAGCCCCAGGAACAGGCCGGCTCCCAAGGCCCGCAGGAAAAGGCCGACGATGCCGAGGCGTTCGAGCAGATTCTCAAGCGGCTCCAGCAGCAACAGTCCCAGCAGGGCCGCGGCCAGCAAGGCCAAGATCAGCAACAAGCAGCGGGTCAAGATCAGCAAGGGCAGCAGGGAGCCGGGCAGAAGGCCCCGCCGCAGCGGACCGAAGCCCCGCAACCTGGAGCCCAAGGCGGCAGCAACCAGCAGGGCGGCAGCGACAGTTCGCCTCAAGAACAACCGAAGAACCCGGCCGGAGCGGGGGCCAAGCCGGGCCAGGAAAACGCCGCCGGCGGCCGGCGCCCCCAACAGGGCAAGACCCCGGGCCGCAACACGCAAGCTCCCCAAGGGGGCGATGTGAAGGCTCCGCCGGGGCAAGAGCAGTCCCAGGGGCGAGGGCAGTCCACCGGCCGCAAGCCCACCGGCGGAGAGCCGCCCCATCAAGGCAGCGCCACCCCCCAAGGTCACGGCAACCAGGGGAGCGGCAAGCGCAGCGGCGACTCCCCCCGGCAGGAGCCCACCCAGGCCCAATCCCCTGGAGAGAAGAAATCCCCAGGCGGCAAGGACGCCCAGCGGGCGGCCGATGCCCAGGGCCGGCGTCCCGACGCCCAGGCCCGCCCCGGAGCCTCCCAGGACCAAGGCCGCGCTGCCCAGGGCAAGGGGGGCCGGGCGCCGGAAAGTGCCCCCGAGAAAAAACAACCCCCCCGTGGCGACAAGGACTTCCAGGCCCAAGGCGGCTCCCAGCGACCCAAGGGTTCGGCCGGAGCGGGGCTGAAAGCCGAGGACGACAAGGGCTCCGGCGAAAGGCCCGAGGTGCGCAATCGCCCCAAGCGGCACAAAAACCAAGGCCCCCCAAGCAACCGCAGCTCCGACGAACCGGGCAAGTCCACCACGCAGAGCAAGCACGAGTCGGACAGCCAAGGGGGCGAAAAGGGTGACAAGGCCGGGGGCGGCGGAGAGGGTTCCGGCCAGCGAGCCAACCAGGCCGGAGCCGGCGGCGGGGGCCAGAACACCGCCGCCGACCAAGGCAACAGCAAGGCTCCCGGCACCGGCAAAGGGGAAACCGGGCCCGAGGCCGGACGCCAGGCCGGGGCCGACTCCCCCACCGGCTCTTCCGGCAATCGGGCTGGGGCCGGATCGAAACGCCGCGCCGGAGGCGATCAACGGGGCTCCGGGCCCCAGCAGCGCAACACCCCGTCCCAGCAGCCCCAGGGACGCCCTGAAGCCTCCCAGGGCCAGAAGCAGCCGGGGCAAGCCCCTCCCGCCTCGCCTCAGCAGCGTCCCGGGCAACAGCAGGGTGCCCGCGGGCCGCAAACCGGCGGCACCCAGGAAGGTTCCGGCACCGGGGCCCGAGCCGCCCGGCCCACCCCCGGCCAGCGGCCCAGCGGCAAATCGCGCAAGCTGGACCTCCCCCGGGCCAAAGGGGGCGATGACCCCAACCTGGAATACTCCCGCAAGCAGACCGCCCTGGTGCTCCAGCACCTGAAAGACCAGTTGGAAAAAGACCAGGTGGACCCGGAGCTGCTGCGCCGCCTGGGCTGGACACGGCAGGAGCTGGAGCAGTTCGTCCGCCGCTGGGAGCAGATCCAGCAACAGGCCTCCCGGCAGGGTCCCGAAGGCGAGCGAGCCCGGCGGCTGCTGCGCAACCTGGGCTTGCGACCGCGCAGCTCCCGACTCTCTTCCAGCGTTCCGCAGCAGAAGCTCGAGCGGCTGCGGGAAGGGTTCCGCTCTCGCGTCCCGGCCGACCAGCTCGAACAGTACAAGGCCTTCACCCAGGGGCGGAACCGCCCCCGATAAACGCTTCGCATGGGCCTGGGAGGCTTGGGAGGATCCGGAGCCCCGCACGTCAGTGCGGGGAGGCGGCAGGGCCGCAGCCACTGGGAGCTTCCGCTCCGTTGCAAGAAAGAGCGTCAACTTGCTCAACAAGAGCCCCCCGCGTCAGCGGGGGGAGAAACAGTATTGCCATGCGGCTTGCGGCTTGCGCCGTGCGTTGGAGCTTCCGCTCCGATGTCAGAGGAAACGTCAATAAGTAAATAAGTAAAAGCGACGAGCTGCCGACTTCGTACCGGTTTAGCCAGCTAGCACATCACTTGGTTTGGCGCTTCCATGCTAGGAGAGAATAAGCGTTTATTCTTGGCAACGGCGAGCCGCCAGCTTCAGCTGGCGGAGAAAAACAACCGAATGCGTTTCTTCGGCTCTCCCCGGACTGAAGTCCGGTACGTGTTTAGCCAGCTAGCAACCGAAGTTCGACGCCGCAGGCGTCGCAGCTCCTGTAGCCTCACGGTCGTCAGACCCCCGGAAGGTAGCATTTTTCCTTGTCCTTGAGCATCCCGAAGGGATGCCAGAGGGCAAAACGGTCCTTGTTTCTGGCACCCCTGCCGGGGTGCGGGGTGGGGTAATGGCCGTCGCTTTCCGGTGGTCTCCGCTTCGCTACGACCACCGGCTACAAGGCTGGCAAGCCTTCGGCTTGCTTTATGGTTTGGACACATCACACCTTGTGCTGGCACGCTAACAGCCCGT
>JALSGI010000211.1 GCA_026982835.1 Planctomycetota bacterium
GCCGGGATAGAAGTAGGTGGCCAGGGGCTTGGGGGAATCGTGGAGATAGCAGGCGAAGTTCCAGCGGATGCCCGAGCTGCCCACCTTCAGCACCGCCGCCCGCAACCCGTCGCCGTACTCCAGCAGGATGCCGTGGAACTGCCCTTGCCGCAGGGCCTGCTGCAAGGAGGGCTTTTTCTTGTCCGGCTCGACGGCCATGGCCGCTTCGGCCAGGGGGATCGACCACCGCCCCTGGCGACCGGCCGCCCACAGCTTCTCCCCCTCCAAAAACTCCACGCGGCGAATGCCGCACTCGCCCCCTTGGCGGGCCTCGACCATCGCCTGCAGCACCTCCAGCCCGTGAAAATCGTAAATCTCAAACGGCCCCCCGTGGATCGACACCGCCTCGCGGATGCGGCTGCCCCGGGGAATCTCCACCGGCGGAATCCGCTGCGCAAGCGGCACCGAGCTTCCGGCCATGAGCGGGATGCCCAACTTGCGGGCCGTGTCGTACATCTGCTGCGCCCAGTCGGCCCGGTAGCTGAGGTGTTTGTCGTTGAAATAAGGTACGTAGCGACCGCTGCGACGCATCACCGCCACGCAGGCGTCGAAGAAACGCTTGCGCGGATACTCCACCTGCCCCAGGTCGTTCACCGGGTAGTTGCCGTGCTCGCCGATAGCCAGCACCGCATCCACGGCCAGCTGCTGTCCGCCCAGGCACAGGGCCTTGTCGATGGAATCGAAGATGGGGATGTTGAACCGCCGGGCCACGTTCCGGGCCATGTCCCCTTCGGGGAACTGGTCCACGTAGAAGGAGACCACTTCCACCGGCGGGCGCACCACGCGGCCGCGGAACAAGTACGGCATGAGAAAGTTTTCCAGCAGCACATGGGCATGGGACCGAAAGCGGAACTCGGTCACCACGGCCGCCACCCGGATCGGCTTGTGGCCTGCACCCCTCATGGCAGGAACTCCCAATTCGCGGAGGAACCATCCTGCGCCCAACGCACCCAGCGCCTGAGTCAGCCACGTGCGGCGCGAGGAGAGATTCCCAGCCCGTTGCACGAAAAAAGAACGTTCGGCCATGGCTTTGTCTCCAGAAGGCGGCAGGCGGGCAGAGCCGCTCGGGGGGAATCGTTTGCCTGCTATCTTCGCCTGCGGTGCGGCCAGGGTCAAACCAATCGGGCCTATCTTTCTCGGCAGCCCGGGAGGGCCCAGCAGCTCGCCCCGGCCCAACTGTCCACCTGCGCTGCTGGCCCCGGCGGTAGCAGCCAGGGGAAGCAATCGGCTCTGGCCGCCGTAACGCCTTTTCGGGCACCATGTTGCGAGTGGAAAACGCGTTCTTTTCCGGGGCTTGCCCCGCCAGTTTGGCTGGCCGGAGTTTGACGATTTTTCCGATAATGACGGCCGAGGGCTTGACTTGGGCCTATACTTGTGGCGGGAAAACCGCTGCCGAGCGACGACGCGGGCCAAAAGATCGGGAAAGCTCAAGCAAAACGAGCAGGTTTCGCCTCGTCGGGTTCGTGATGGAGTGTGGAGGATGGACAAGTTGCTCCGCGCGGTTTCGGCAGTCTCTTTCTCTTTGATTCTAGCCTGGGGGATTTCCCCCTCCCTTGCCCAGCCGCCAGGCAATGGAGAATCGCCCCAGGGGGCCTCGACCCTTCCGGCCCATGCCGATATTTCCGAAGTAGCCTTACGCAGCTCGGTCGCTTCGCTGGAGCGGCTGTTGGCTCTGGCCCCGGAACAGAAACTGCACCCGCTGGAGCCGATCCTCCGCTGGGCGCAGGCCAATTTGCCCCGGATCGAGTCCATCCAGGGCTACAGCTGCGTGTTGGTAAAGCGGGAGCGGATCGACGGCCGCCTGCGGCCCCACGAGTACCTTTACTTGAAGGTGCGACACCGGCCCTTCAGCGTGTACGCCTATACGCTGGCCCCGGTCAAAGGGCGGGAGATCATCTACGTGGAGGGCCGCAACGACGGCCGCCTCTGGGCCCACGAAGCCGGACCGCGCCGCCGGATCATCGGCACCGTCTCCCTGGACCCGCAGGGCCCCCGAGCCATGAAGGGCCAAAAGTACCCCTTGACCGAAGTGGGGATTTTGAACCTCACGCGGCGGCTGATCGAAGTGGGCCAACAAGAGCTGCACTGCAAGCAGATCCAAGCCCGCACCTTCTCCCAGGCCCGGCTCAACGGCAGAGGGTGCATCGTGCTGGAGTTTCGCCATCCCGACCCGCAACCCCAGCACCGCTTCCACATCGCCCGCGTGTTCGTCGATCGACAGTACAATCTGCCGGTGCGGTACGAGTCCTACGGCTGGCCTCAAAAAGCCGGGGAAAAACCGCCCCTGTTGGAAGAGTACACCTATCTGAAGCTGCAACTCAACCCGGGCCTGACCGACGCGGATTTCGACATCCGCAATCCCAAGTACCGCTTTCCCTGACGGTCCAAGTCGAACAGCATCTTCCTGGACACCGGTGGGTCACACTGCCGGGCAAGCCGACGACTTCACTTGGCGGTGGAGCCTTTTGCTTCAGCTACCAAAGCACCTGAACGCGAACAAATGCTGAGGCTTACCTTCGGCACGCGGGCAGAAGAAAGATGTACCCAGGCCCACTTCTCAAGCAGCTCGCAAAAGGACCAAAAAAAACTCCCGTCCCGGGAGACGGGGGGGCGGGAGAGAGCGGCTTTTTGAGGAAGTTGGCTTGCCAGCGGAGGGCACGGGATTCGAACCCGCAACCGGCAGAGCCGGCACCTGATTTCGAGTCAGGCTCCTCACCAATTCGGATACCCTCCGGCTGAAGGCTCGGTGCCCGAGCCCTATGCTATTTTACGACAGCCTCGCCCAAGAGCAATGCCAGAGGTCTTGGGTCGTGGCCCCCGGCCGCCCGGCCACCTGACGTTGACCGCCGCTTGCTGGCATGGGTACAGTATCACCCTTTGAAAACGGCATTCCCCGCGCTGGTTCGATCCCCATGAAACGCCCCGATCCCCCCCGGCCATCGGTGCAGACGGCCCCTCTATCCGGGGTGCCAGCACCGGAAGACGACCTGCTCCCCTGCCAGTTGTGCGAGGGGTGCCAGTTCGAGCTGCTGGATACTCGGGACCGGCATCAGCAGCGGCTGGAGACGGTCATCTGCCGCGGCTGCGGGCTGGTGCGTCACGCCCGTGTGCCCACCGAAGAAGAACTGGCCCGCTTCTACGCGCAAAACTACCGGCAGCAGTACCACGGGGAGCACAGCCCTTCGGTACGCCGCGTCGTGCGAGCGTGGCGAAACGGACTGCGTATCTTCGGCCAGTTGCGCCCCTGGCTCTTTCGAGGGATGCGGGTGCTGGAGATAGGGGCGGGCGTCGGGGCCACGGTGAAGGTGTTCCAGTTGCACGGCGCCCAGGCCCAGGGGATCGAGCCGGGCGAGAGCTTCTGCCGCTGGGGACAAGAACACCTGCAAGCCCCCTTGCGATGCCAGCGACTGGAAGACTTGCCCGTGGACGGTTCCTGGGACCTGATCTTGTTGGTTCATGTGATTGAGCACCTGCGACTGCCCCGCTGGGCCCTGGAGCGAATCCATCACCTGCTGGCTCCCCAGGGGTTGCTGTACGTGGAGTGTCCCAACCTGACAGCACCGCTGGCCCGCCCGGGCCGATGCTTTCATCAGGCGCACATTTACAACTTCACGCCGCAAACCTTGCGGCAACTGGCCCAGCGGGCAGGCTTCGCTCCCCTGCGGCAGTTCTCCAGTCCCACGGATCCGAACTTGCAACTTCTGTTCCGCCGCCACGTGGCAGGCAAACCCCCGCTGGACCCCCACTACTGGATCGAAGTGGTGGCCCAAATGAACCGCTACGGCACCCTGCGGTATCACCTGCGGGGGGAGTATCTGCGGCGGCGGTGGAAGAAGTGCCGGGAATACCTGTTCGAGCGGGTCGGGGGCCGCCGGTATCTGCAAAGGATTTTGGAGGTGTGCACGGGCCGCTCCCGATGGTGGAAGTCCGTCGGGCTTCAGGCTCCGCTGGAACCGGCCCCGGCTGCTGTGCGGCAGCAGGGCCGGGCCGCGTAAGGAACTCCCTCGCAACGGACACGAGCAAGCCGGTGTTCCCAACGGGTCACGATGGCAGCCCCCTTGCCGCCGCACGCCGGCGAGCTCGCTGGCTGGTGCGCTTCGGGCTGGCAGCCGTGCTGGTCGTGCTGGCCTACCGGGGCTTCTGGTTTTTCCACCTCAAACGCTTTGCTGCGGTCAAGCCCGGCGTGCTCTATCGCAGCGGCCAGCCCACCGCCTGGGGACTGCAGTATCTGGTACGCCGCTACGGAGTGCGGACGGTCGTGTCGCTTCGGGGCCGCTCCCGCGACGCGCTGCGGCGGGGAATGACCGACGTGGGCGCGCCCGATGGCCCGGCCGAGGCCCAGTTCGTGGAAAGCCTCGGGTGCCGCTACCTGCATTGGCCGATGGGCCAGGAGTCCTA
>JALSGI010000212.1 GCA_026982835.1 Planctomycetota bacterium
GGTGGTTTTGAAACGCCAGGTCGCAGCGGCTAGGATAAAAGTCCCGGAACTTTTCCCATCCCTGGGCCAGCCCGTGCTGCCGGAAAGGAGAGGAACCATGCCCCAGCACTCCACTCGCCGCCACTTTTTGCAAACCGCTGCGCTGGGCGGTGCCAGCTTGGCGCTGGCCGCCCAGGCTCAGGGCCAGCAGCCCAAGCACATCCCCGGCCTGAAAGACGCCCCGGCCGACCCCCGCGTGGCCCGCAAAAAATGGAAGCCGGTTTCAGATCGCAAGGTTCGGGTGGGGATCGTGGGCTACGGGGTGTGCCGCTGGGGGGCGGCGTTCGGCTTTCAAGACCACCCCAATGTGGAAGTGGTGGCGGTGAGCGACTTGTTCCCGGACCGCTGCGCCGGACTGGCCAAGGCTTGCCGCTGCAAGAAGACCTACCCGTCGCTTGAAGAGCTGGTCAAAGACGACCGCATCGAGGCCGTGTTCGTGGCCACCGACGCTCCCAGCCATGCCCGGCACGCCATCACTGTTCTGGAGCACGGCAAGCATGTGGCCGTGGCTGTTCCGGCCGTCTGGGGCAACCTGGAGGACGCCGACCGGCTGTTTGAAACCGTCAAGCGCACCGGCTTGAAGTACATGATGTTCGAGACTTCCACCTACCGGGCCGACTGCTACGCCATGTACCGGCTGAACCAGGCCGGGGCGTTCGGCAAGGTGGTCTATATGGAAGGGGAATACTACCACCGCATCACGGGCGATTTTCCCTCCTACAAGGGCTGGCGCACCGGCAGCCCGCCCCTGTGGTATCCCACCCACTCCACGGCCTATTACGTGAATGTGACCGGCGGGCATTTCACTTCGGTCTCCTGCCAGGGGTTCCATCCCAACTACCCGCTGTACCGCCACGCCCAGAACCCGTACAAAAACCCCTTCAACGACGAAATGGCCCTGATGGAGACCGACCAGGGGGGCACGGCCCGCATCTCCATGGTCCGCAGCGTCACCGGCTACCATGCGGAGACGGGCCGCATCTACGGCGAAAAAGGCTCCTACTACGGCAACCGCTACCACGGCACGCTGAAACAACTGCCCGACCTGAGCCGGCCCCCCTTGCCCCCGGGCGTGCGCGGCGGGGGGCACGGGGGCTCGCACGGGCACCTGACCGAGGAGTTCATTCGGGCCATTCTGGAGGACCGCCGCCCGATGGTCGATGTGGTGGCCGCGTTGAACATGACCGTCTGCGGCATCGTGGCCCACCGGTCGGCTCTGCGCGACGGGGAGCGGCTGCCGATCCCGGTGTACAAGTGGTAGCGGGGGGTGCCGCGGTGGGCCCGCGCCCCGCCCTCCGGCTACACCGGCACGGGCCCCTCGTGGCGATGGAGCATCTCCACGATGCGATCCACGCTCAGCAACTGGATCAAGCGGCCGTCGCAGCGGGCCAGGCCGGTGACCAGGGTGGTGCTATCGGCCAGTCGGGGCAGTTCCTCCATCTGCTCCCGGCGGATGGTCATCACCTCGTTGACCGTATCCACAAGCACCCCCAGCGGCTCCCCCTGGTAGTCCAGGATCATCAAAATCCCCCGCCGCAGCTGGGCGAACATCTCCCGGCAGGACTCGAACAGCTCCAGCATGGCCCGAAGCTGCGTGGCCCGCGTGGCGTCGATAATCTCCTGGGCCTTGTCGGCTTGTCCCTGTTGGACCAGCTCCACCACTTGCTGGGCGATGCTGTGGATTCGCCGGTGGGGCAGGTTGAACCGCTCCAGGATTTCCTGCAGGGCAAGATTGTCGCGGGTGAACTCGCTCAACGCTTCCCGGTCGCCCATCAACTGGTTGTACCAGCGGCCGAACTTGCACAGGTTGGGGTCGGTCTGCAGGGTGAACTCCCGCTGTTCGCGGACCGAGGCCTCCAGCTCGTTGAGCCAGTCGATGTGATCCTGCTCCCGTTGCCGGAGCATCTCCAGCACCCGCTCCGTATCCTGCCGCATCGAAGGCATGCCCATCAGCGGCCGGATGTCCACCACCGTGACCACCAGGTCGCGGATCAACGTGGTGCCCTCGATGGCCGGGGGGGAATGGGGAATGCTGGTCACCGGCAAGTTGCGCAAAGGGACCAGTTCCCGAAGCTGGGTCACCGGCAGGGCGAACACCTGTTCTCCCAGGCGGAAACTGATCCATCGGTTGCTGTCGCTGGCCGCCATCGCTCCGCTCCTTGGCTTGCAAATCTCGGTCGATTGGCTTTCTCCTGCCCCGGGAAGATACCCTGTTCTAGGGAGAGAACAGCGGGGCCTGTTTTCCCTGTCGAACAAAGGCAAGCTGCCGGCAAGGCGGCATCTGCGGCAGGCTGCCCGTTGCCGTGGCCCCTACTCAGGAAATACCTCGCCGCAGGGCAAAAGCCAGTTGCTCCGGCAGCGGTAATCCGCCCCGGAAGATCACCGCGGCCGGTCACAAGGGCTGTGCGGGTTTTAACGGCCGATTGAAATGTCCGAATCGGGAGAGCCTATCCCTTGCACCGCAGCGGCAGCTCCGGCGCACCGGCGCAGGCCGCACGCCGATGCTGCCGCCTCCCCCCGCTTACGCGGGGGGCTCTTGGTTGTGCAAGTTGACGTTTGTTCTTGCCCCGGTGCGGCAGCACCGGCGAGCCGCGTGCGCGAGCACGCGGTTGGCGAGCCCCGGGCTTTAGCCCGGGGAGAGCCGAATAAGTGCATTGCGTTATTTTTCTCCGCCAGCTGAAGCTGGCGGCTCGCCGTTCAACCGCCGGCTCACGCCGGCGGCTCGCCATCCCCCCAAGCCCCCAAGCCTCCACGCCTCCGCCGACTGAAGTCGGCGGCTCGCCGGTTGTGAACAAAAATCAACGTTTGTTCTCGCACTGGTGCGGAAGCACCACCGCAAGACCCAAGACCCACGACCCACGACCTCCGGTACGGAAGCACCTGGCGCAGGCCGCATGGCGCACGCCGCAAGCCGATTCGCTGTTCTCCCCGCACTGACGTGCGGGGCTCCTTCAAGACCCAAGACTCACGCCCCAAGACCCATCTCTCCCCTACTCCGCCCGGGCGAACAGACGCAGGGCGTTGTCGGTGGTGAGCCGGGCCAGGTGTTCCAGTTCCATCCCTCGCACTTGGGCCAGGCACTGGGCCGTGTGCACCACGTAGGCCGGCTCGTTTCGCTTACCCCGCTTGGGCACTGGGGCCAGGTAAGGGCTGTCGGTTTCCACCAGCAGCCGCTCTGCAGGCACCTGCGCGGCCACGGCCCGCAAGGCGTCGTTGCGCTTGAACGTCACCATGCCGGCAAAGCCGATGTAAAGCCCCATTTCGAGGCACTCCCGGGCCACGGCCCAACTGCTGCTGAAAGAGTGCATCACGCCGCGAAGCGGGCCGGAGCGGGCCGCCTGGTGCAGGGCTTGCAGGATGTCCTGATCACAGTCGCGGCTGTGGATCACCACCGGCAGCCCCGTCTGCTGGGATAGCTCCAGGTGGCGGTGGAAGTATTCCTGCTGAAGCTCAAAGGGGGTAAAGTCCCAGTGCCGGTCCAGTCCCGTTTCGCCCAGGGCCACCACCCGCGGGTGCTCGAGCAGCTTCAGCACGCGTTGCCAGTCGCCGGGCCGGGCCTGGGCCGCGTAGTTGGGATGGATGCCCACGGCGGCGAACACGCCCGGGTGCTGCTGGGCCAGGGCGACGGCCGCTTCGCTGGATTCGGCGGAGATGCCCACCACGAGAATCCGCTGCACGCCCGCTTCCCGGGCCCGGCGGATCACCTTCGGGCGGTCCTCGGCGAACTCTTCCTGGTCCAGGTGGGTGTGCGTGTCGAACAGGGAGAGCATGTTTCCCGGGGCGTTGTGTTCAGGAGGCGGCTACAGGCTCTTGGTGCCAGCGGCGGCCAAGTTCCCACACCTGGCAAAGCAGCGTGGTGTAGGTCAAGTCGGCCAGCAGCATGTTTCGGAAAAACGGCAAGGCGGCCAGATAGCACTCCACGAGCCCGGCCCCGTCCTTGCTGTATTGCGGCATGGTCAACCAGCAGGCGAAGTTGGTCACCAGGTAAAAAAGCAGCGAGGCTCCCAGCGCCCCGGCCGCCACGCGCACCCCCAAGCGCCGCCCTCGCAGTAGGCGGCCCCAGAGCACTACCAGCAGCCAGGTGCCGTAGGTGACCGGCATCAAGGGATAGAGCCCCAGCAGCAGGTCCGAAAGGAACAATGCTCCCAGCGGCACCAGCCACGGCCACCAGCGGCCCGGCAGGGCCATCCCGCCCAGCAGGCACAAGGCCCCGGTGGGGGTGAAGTTGGGCGGATGAGGCAGCAGGCGCACCGCGGCCCCGTAGAGCACCAGCCCCAGGGCCAGCATGGCGGTGGGGTTCCCAGGCGATGCGTCGGTGCGGTTCATCTCAGCGGCGACTACTTGGCGGCGATGCGTTGTTTTAGTCGGGCCACGGCCTGCTGG
>JALSGI010000213.1 GCA_026982835.1 Planctomycetota bacterium
TTGGGTGCGTTGGAGGTGCAGGAGCTGTTGCGCAAGCGGCAGCGGGAGGGCCTGCGTTGGAAGGCCCTGCTGGGGGTGTTCACCCTGCTGGGGCTGGTGGCCACCGGAATGGTGCTTTTGCGCCGCCGCGGCGGAGCGGCGGCCTTGCTCGTGGCCGGGGTGCTGTTTGGCGGGGCTACTTCGGCCATGGCCCAGCAGGCAAACCAAAAGGAGGAAGTGGACGAAGAGACCATCCTGGCTTTGATCGACCAGCTGGAAGATGCCAAAAAGGTGGAGGCGGCCGTGGAGAAGCTGGTCCAGATCGGCCAGCCGGCCGTGCCGCACCTGCTGGGCGAGGCGCTGGAAGGTTCCTCGATGGTTCGCCGGGGTTGGGCCATCGTGGCCCTGGGCGAGATCGGCGGCCAGGAAGCTCGCAGCCGGCTGGAAGAGCTGCTGCAAGATCAGCGGCAGCCGGCGCTG
Organism: Planctomycetota bacterium; assembly: GCA_026982835.1. Classification (GTDB taxonomy): domain Bacteria; phylum Planctomycetota; class Planctomycetia; order Pirellulales; family S012-138; genus S012-138. Next base: position 460 of record JALSGI010000213.1, read on the forward strand.
GTGCGCACTTGGGCTGCGGCCGCCCGGATCAACATGGCCCGCGATACCAAGGAACTCCTCTCCCTGGCCCCGCTGGCCAACCAGTACCCGGCGACCCGGCGCACCCTGGGCGTGCGGCTGGTCCAAGAGCTCAATGCTCAGAAAAAACCGGTCCAGGTGGACCAGTTGCTGGCCATCGTCACCCGCGTGCCGCAACTGCAAGGGACGCTGGCCCCGATGATCCTTCGCCGGGAGAGCAAGGAGCTGATCCAGGCCATGGCTACCCACCCGGATCAACAAGTGCGGCGGATGGCCGCCGCCTACCTGGCCACCAAGGTGCAGCAAGACGCCAAGCTCTACCAGGAGGTGGCCCAGGGCGTGCTGGAAGCCTATCGGTTCGACCCCAAGGCCCGAAACGTCCCCTGGCAGGGCGGCCCGCTGTTCATCCCCGCCCTGCAATGGCAAAAAGAGCAGGCACGCGCCTTGGTCGGCACGCTGGTCCGCTGGTACCTGTGGTGCGAGCGCCAGGGGCGTACCGGCCGCGACATCCTCCCGATTGAAAACAACCTCCGCTCGATCCAACTGGCCCGCGCCGCCGGGTACCAGCCGTTTGGCCGCCGGGTGCCTGGGGCGGTGGGCTGGTTGCAGACCTGGGGGCAGGTGGTCGGCCGGGCCGGGATTCGGCAAATCCTGGAGGAACAAGGCCTGCTCCAGCAGCCGAAGTACAGCCGGGTGCTGCAGCAGGTGCCGGCCGAGCCCAAGCCGTAGAGACCTCCCAGACCGGCCCCCCTTCCCGTGGCTTTCCCCGCCACGACACGTTACAACTAAACAAAGGGAGCACCTGCCCTGGCAGGAGCCGCTTTCCCGGCTTCCCGGGGCGGCGGCGACCGCTTCGATTGTCCCTCTCCCAGCGAACCTGGAAATGTCCCGAGCACTCCTGGCATGGCTGGCCCTGCTGATCGGCCCGGGTCTTTGGGGCCTGGTGCCCGCAGTGGCCCAGTCCGAGCCAGCCCCCACCCCTGAGCCGGACGAAGCCTTGCCTGCCGGGGCGATTCTCCGCCTGGGCTCACTGGACCCGAAGGCCCCGGCCAAGCAGGGCCACCAAGGGGGGGTGTACTTTCTGGCCTTTTGGGCCAACGACAAGGTGCTCGTTTCCCGGGGGATGGACTACACGGTCCGCGTCTGGAACCTGGAAAAACCGCCCAAGCACTTGGTGTTGCCCGCCGGCAAGCCAGTGGCCCTCTCCCCGGATCGAAAACTGCTCGCTGCCGGCACCGGAGGCACGGTGACCATCTGGTCGTTCACCCCGGGGAATCAACAGCGCACCCTGACCACGGCGGCCCAACTGATGCACTTCGTCTCCCCCAGGCGGCTGCTGGTGCTGGCCCACGGCGTAGTCACTTGGTATGACCCCGTCCAAGGCCGCAAAGTCGGCAAGGACCTGCTGGTACGCCTGGCGGTGCCGCTTGCCATCTCCCAGGACGGCAAGCAGCTGGCCTACTTGATCAGCCAGTACAACCACAACGTGCAGGTCACTTCGCTGGACGAGCAACGAAGCACACGCACCTTCACCGGCAAGCAGAACCGGCCCATCTGCGCCGCCTTCTCCCCGGGAGCCACCTTGTTGGCCTGCGGGGGTCGGGACCGCATGACCCACGTGTGGGAAGTCGCCACCGGCCGCTTGCTCTACAAACTCCAAGGACACCAAGGCCCCGTACAAGCCGTGGCTTTCTCCCCCGACGGCTCGCTGCTGGCTACGGCCAGTTGGGATACCACGGTCGTGTTGTGGGAGGTGGCCACCGGCCGTCCTGTGGCCACGCTCCGCGGGCATCGTAAGCACGTGGCCGCGGTGGCCTTCTCCCCCGACGGCAAGCGACTGGCCACCGGCAGCACCGACCGCACTATTCTGATCTGGGATCTGCCCCAGGTGCTGCTCAAGCCCCAGCAGCAGTCCGCCGCGCTTTCCCCGCAGGAGCTGGAACAGCTCTGGGAGCAACTGGCCTCCGAGGATGCCGCCCAGGCCTACGCCGCCATCGGGCGGCTGATCGCGGGGGGGGAGACCACCTTGGAGTTCCTTCGCCAGCGGTTGGCCTCGCTGCTGGAAACCGACCAGCTGCAGCGCGTGGAAGAACTGATCGCCCAACTGGACGCCCCCCAGTACATGGTCCGCGAACGAGCCACGCGGCAGCTGATGCAACTGTTGGCCGTGGCCCGGCCCCGGCTGGAAGAAGAACTGGAAAAAACCCTCTCGGCCGAAGTGCGCTTCCGCATCCGCAAGATCCTGGCCCTGCAGGCCCCCCGGCCGGTCTATTCGCCCCAGCAACGCTATCGCCTCCTTCGCCTGGTGCAGGTGCTCAAGCAAATCGAAGGGGAGGAAAGCCGCCGGCTGCTGCAGCTCTTGGCCCGACGCACCCCCGACCCTCGCGTCATGCAAGAAGCCCGCCAGGCGCTGAAAGAGGCTCTATCGCCGTAGCCGCCAAGTGACTGCCCGCCGCTCCTCCCCGTGACGGCGAAACGGGGCCCCGTGCCGCTTTTACCCGCCTCGGGTACCTTTCCCGGCGGGCCGTGCGTTTTTTCCTGCAGCTGCCGAGAAAGCTTCCGGTGCGATTTGGCCTTCCCGGGCTTGGAACGGGACGAGGGATTGGTAGGATTTTACGAGAGCTTTGCCCCGGTTCCGTTCGAGCCGCCCCGGGAACCCCGCCTGTCGTCCCGCAAAGGAGCCAGCATGGCACGGCTGCGGCTGCACACGCCCCAGGACGCAATCCAGTACCTGTACGGGCAGATCAACTACGAGCGCACCTCTCGGGTGCCCTATCGCAGCAGGCAGTTCCGCTTTGCCCGGCTGCAGGCCCTGCTGCAACGGCTGGGCAATCCCCACCACCACCTGCCCGTGGTTCACGTGGCGGGCACCAAGGGCAAAGGGTCCACCTGCGCCATGCTGGACGCGGTGCTGCGTCGGTCGGGACTGCGGGTGGGGCGGTTCACCTCCCCGCACCTGAACCACCTGGGCGAGCGCCTGGTGGTGGACGGCAAGCCTTGCTCCCCCCAACAGCTGCTGGAGCTGGTGCGGCAGGTGGCCCCGGTGGCCGAAGAGCTCAAACGCCATCCCCTGCCCCAGCAACCCGGCGGACCCACCTTCTTCGAGCTGATGACCGCCCTGGGATTTCTCCACTTCCGGCAGCAAGGGGTGGAGCTGGCCGTAATGGAAGTAGGGCTTGGCGGCCGGTTGGATTCGACCAATCTCTGCCGCCCGCGGCTGTGCTTGATCACTTCCATCAGCTTCGACCACACGGCCCTGCTAGGCGACACCCTGGCCCAGATCGCCGCCGAAAAAGCGGGGATCATCAAGCCGGGCGTGCCGGTCATAAGCGGCGTGCAGCAGCCGCAGGCGGCCGAAGTGATCCGCCGCCAGGCCCGAGGGTGTGGCTCGCCGCTTTGGGAGCTGGGCCGGGACTTTGCCTTCACCTGCCCGGGCACACGCCTGGCCCGGCACAGCTGGCACACCCCGCTGGAGGTGCGTGGGCTGGGGCCGGAGTGGAAATCCTTGCATCTTCGCACCGCGTTGCCCCTGGCCGGGGTCCACCAGGCCCACAACGCCGCCCTGGCCGTGGCGGCCGCGTGGCAGCTGGCCCGGCAAGGCTGGCCCATCTCCCGGCAGGCCATCGTCCGCGGATTGCGTCAGCTGCGCTGGCCGGCCCGCGTGGAGCTCATCGCCCGTTCCCCCCTGGTGGTGCTGGATGCGGCACACAACGCGGCGTCGGTTCAGGCGCTGGTGGAGACGCTGCGGCCGGTGGCCCCACCGGGCCGACGCTGGCTGCTTTTCGGCACCAGCGCCGACAAGGACATCCCTGGCATGGTCCGCCTGCTGGCCCCCGAGTTCCACCAGGTAACGGTCACGCGCTTTGGCAACAATCCACGGGCGGCCGATCCGGCCCAGTTGCAACGCATCTTTGCCCGGCACGGCAGCCAGGCCCAGCTGGAAC
>JALSGI010000214.1 GCA_026982835.1 Planctomycetota bacterium
GGGCTTGGGCGGCTTTGTGGCTTCCCCGAGAGAAAACACCCCACCGCCCCTGGAACGCTTTTCTGGGGCCAGGCTAGGGCTTTTCGGGGGCAAGAGCCGGGGAAGTGCAAGGGGCTTCCAGGGGGGCGATCCGGGGACACTAGGGGCAATGCTCTTCGCCCGATGAGCTGTCCTCTTGGCAGGTGCGGGGGCACTTTCCCCGGGGAAGCAGCCAGGCACCCCCTTTTTGCCGCAAGTCGCGCCCAGAGAATCGGTTAGCTTTGGTTCCCACGTACCGAAGCACCGGTAGTGAACATTTGACGACAAGTGCAACCTGGAATGGGAACCACGCTAGATGTCATTTTGCAAAGCCTTTGGTATCAAGCGCTTGCAAAATCGGGGCAGGGGACTCATAATCCCTGGGTCGCAGGTTCGAATCCTGCCGGGCCTACTGGGAAACGCCAAGACAACCCGTGCCAAATCGCGACAAACAAAGCACTTGTGACAACCAATCCAAGAAGGCTTATTTGTCAGCTTGTGCCGAAAAAAGCCACGGAAAGAAGCCCCAGGGAGGACAATAGGGGGACCCAAACTCCAGCGGCCCGTTGAAAAAGTCCATCTCTTGGAAACCGAACTCGCCGCAGGATTCGCTGTCGCTTCTGGTAAAAAGTGGCTTGGCCATCACCTGGCTCTCCCCAAGCTGAAGCCCGGGGCTGTTGCCAAAACGTTTTTCTCCAAGCAAGCAGCTTGTGGAAGCGTTCGCTCTTGGGGGGTTCCCTTTTGGCGGCGTCGGGTGGTCCCCGGGGGACCGGGGTCCGCCTCAGGCGGCCGCTTCGCTTTCCTCCCGGCCGTGCTGTTCCACATATCGAGCGATGCACTCCACCACGTAGCGTTGTTCCTGGGGCTGAAGCTGGGGGAAGATGGGCAGGGCGATCGTCTCGCGGGCCGCTTGCTCCGTGTGCGGCAGCGGCTCCCGGCCCAGTGCGGCAAAGCAGGGCTGCTGGTGCAGCGGGATGGGATAATAGACTTCGGTGCTTACGCCCCGGCGGGCCAGGTACTGCCGCAGCGGATCACGATGGGGAGCCGGGACGCGGATAACGTACTGGTTCCACACGTGCCCCCGGCCTGGCAACGCCGAAGGTAGCGTAAGCCAGCCGGTAAGCCCGTGTTGCCGAAAGAGCTGGTGGTACCGGGCGGCGTTTTGCACCCGCAGGGCGGTCCACTGCCGCAGCTGCGGGAGCTTGACCAGCAAAGCGGCGGCTTGCAGGGCGTCCAAGCGACTGTTGATCCCTACCACGGCATGATGGTACCGCGGGTTCATTCCGTGCAGGCGCAGCAGCCGCAGGCGTTGGGCCAACTGGGGGTCGTCGGTCGTGAGCATCCCCCCATCGCCCAAGCCGCCGAGGTTCTTGGTGGGATAGAAACTAAAGCAACCCACCGTGCCCAGGCTGCCCGCCGCCCGACCTTCCAGGGTGGCTCCGATCGCCTGGGCGGCGTCTTCGATCAAGTGGAGGCCGTGCTGGTGGGCCAGTTGCCGCAGGCGGTCCATGTCGGCGCACTGGCCGAATAGGTGCACGGGAACGATGGCCTTGGTTTGCGGGGTGATTCGCCGGGCCACGTCGTCCACGTCCAGGGTAAACCCTGTCGGCTCGATGTCGGCGAAAACCACGCGAGCCCCCAGCCGCCAAGGGGCGCTGGCCGTGGCGAAGAAGGTGTAGCTGGGCACGATCACTTCGTCCCCGGGGCCGATGCCCAGGGCCATCAGGGCCAGCAGCAGCGCGTCGCTGCCCGAGGCGCAGCCCACGGCACACCGAACGCCCGCCACCTGGGCGATCTGCCGCTCCAGTTCCTCGACGGTCGGCCCCAGCACGAAGCGGCCGGAGCGGACCACGCCGGAGAGAGCCTCAATGAGCTGCTCTTGCAGTTGCTGGGTTTCGCGGGCGATGCCCACCAGCGGCACTTGCATCTCTTGCGGGCTTGCCTTTTGCGGTTGGGACTTTCTTGGGCAGGGGTTCATGGAAGCACCTGGTCTGCGGGAAGTGCTGGCGATGCTTTCGGGGCAAGCAGGGGTCCGCAGGGCCTGCTGCGTCGTGTGTGGCACCATAGAAGGGCTGCCCGAGGGAATCAATGCCAACTGGGCCGCCTCTTTCTGCCCGGGGCGCAACGCGCTCTTGGTCCGGCCCGGGGGTCGCAATATGTTAAAAAGAAGCACTCCGCCCGGCCCGCCGGGGTGGGAGCGGAAGCGCGGGATTCCCTGCGTGGTGGCGGGGACGATCCTGGTGAACAGCCCCTTTAGGCCCTGTCGATGCTCAAGGCCCTGGAACTTGTCGGTTTCAAGAGTTTTGCCGACCGGACCCGGTTCGAGTTCGGGCCGGGGATCACGGTGGTGGTGGGTCCCAACGGCTCGGGCAAGTCCAACATCGTGGATGCCATCAAGTGGGTGCTGGGCGAGCAGAGTGTCAAAAGCCTGCGGGGCAAGGAGATGGCCGACGTGATCTTCAACGGCTCGGCCACGCGGCGGGGGATGGGCAGTGCCGAGGTGACGCTTACGCTGGAGAACGCCGGCGGGTCTTTGAACTTCCCCGCCCCCGAAGTGCGGCTCACCCGGCGGGTCTATCGCAGCGGCGAAGGCGAGTACCTGATCAACGGCCAGCCCTGCCGCCGCAAGGACATCCGCGACCTGCTGGCAGGCACCGGTATCGGGACCAACACCTACAGCATCATCGAGCAGGGCAAGGTCGATTACCTGCTGCAAGCCTCGCCGCAGCAGCGGCGGTTGGTGTTCGAGGAGGCAGCCGGCATCAGCCGCTTCCGCACCAAAAAGATCGAGTCCCAACGCCGCCTGGAACGCATCGAACAGAACCTGGTGCGGCTGAAAGATATCGTCGAGGAAGTGGGCACGCGGCTGCGCACCGTCCGCCAGCAAGCCGGCAAAGCCGAAAAATACCGCCAGTACACCCAGCGGCTGCAACAACTCCGCACCGAAGTGGCCCTGAGCGACTGGCGACGCCTCAGCCGCCAACTGCTGGCCCTGGAAGAAAACCAGGACCAGTCCCAGCGGGAACTGGCCCAACTGGAACAACAACTCGATCAGCTCCAACATCGCCGCCGCCTGCTGCAACAACAGCTCCAACAGGCCGAAGAAACCTGCCAGCAGACTCAGGGCGAGCTGACCCAGGTGGAACAGGAGATCGCCTCGTTGCAAGGCTCGCTGGGCTCGCAGCGGACGCTGCTGGAGGAGTTGCAGCGGCAGTGGGAACAGCGAGCCCAGGAACTGCTGAGCCTGTGCCGCCGGTGGTTTTCCTTGCAGCAAGAGCACCGGCAATTGCAGCTGCGACTGGAAGAGGCCAAGCGCCAATTCGATGCCGCCCGCCCCCAAGTGCAACAGGCCGAAGAGCAGCTCCGGCGGCTGCAACACCGGCGCCAGGAACTGGCCCAAAACTACGAACAACGCAAACGCACTTACCTGGAATTGTTGCAGCAGCTCTCCGACCGCACCACGGCTCTGCAGCAGGTGCAACACCAGCAGGAACAACTGCGGCAACAACTGGCGCAGAACCAATCCCGTCGCGAGGCCTTGCAGCAGCGTTGCCGTCGCCTGCAACAGCAACGCAGCACCCTGCAAGACCAAGTGGAAAAACTCCAGCAGGAACAAACTCGGCAGCAGCGACAAATCGAGCAGACCGAAGCGGAGCTGGAACGGGTGGATGGGCAACATCGCTCCCTCTGCCAGCGGATTGCCCGGGCCGAAGCCGAGCAGGTGGCCCTGGACCAGCAAATCCAACTGCTGCAACAGTGGCATCAGCGGCGGGAGGAAGTCTCCCCGCTTGCCCGCTGGATCCTCCAGCAGGCCCGGCAGGATGTTCCTCCTTGGAACCAGGTGCTGGGGCTGGTGGCCGATCTGCTGCGGGTGCCGGTGGCCTCGGCCCGGGTGATCGAAGCCGTGCTGGGAGCCCGCACCGGTTACCTGGTAGCCCGGTTCTCGCCCCAACTGCAGGAGGCGTTGCGCCGCGTGGGAGAACAAGCCGGAGGGCGAGCGGGGCTGGTGTGGCTGGACCGGCTCCCCTCTCCCCCGGAACTAGACCTGCAAGCCGAGCCGGGGATTCTTACTCGCGCCGATTTCCTGGTGGAAGAGCCGCCGCAGCTGCGGGGGCTGGCCGCTGGGTTGCTTGGGCACTGCTGGGTGGTGCGCAGCTGGGAAGATGCCTGGCGATGGCACCGGCGAGCCAAAGAGCAATGGCCCCAGTGGCCGCTCTCCTTCGTCACCCCGGAAGCCCAGCTCCTGCTGCCCGAAGGACACCTGATCCTGGGGCACAGCCAGGTGGCCACGTCCCCCCTGGTGCGGCAAAGCACCTTGGAACAACAGCAGCAGCAACTGGAGCGGCTTCAGGCGCAACTGGCCGCCTGGAACACGGAGCTGGAGGAACTGGACC
>JALSGI010000215.1 GCA_026982835.1 Planctomycetota bacterium
CTCAGCGACCGGGTGCGGGCACACGTGTTTTTGTGCATGTTGGCCTACTACGTGGAGTGGCACCTGCGACGGAAATGGGCTCCGTTGCTTTTTGATGACGAAGAGGCCGAGCAGGCGGCCACTGGGCGTCGCTCACCGGTAGCTCCAGCCGAGCCTTCAGCAAGTGCGCGGCAAAAAGCCCGCACGAAGCGCACGCGTGACGGCCTGCCGGCGCAGAGTTTCCAGGGTCTGCTTGAGGAGCTGGGCACACTTACGAGCAACCAGGTGCAGTTGGCCTCTGCCAAGGAGGCACAACCGTTTTGGATGCAATCCCGTCCCACGCCCTTGCAAGCAAGAGCATTTGAGCTGTTGGGCATCAGCCCAACCCAGCCGGGGGCTTCCCCGTAGTCAGCCGGCGCACAGGACGATTTTCACAACCCCGGGGCTACCAAGGACTTACGTCGCCAAGGAGGGGGAAGTTGGGGTTAGGGCTGAAATCAAGGCCGAGAACGCCTGAGCCGGAGAGGCACGCACCCGGTCCCACACCACCCGGCCCCCCCCCAAAGGCTCTCATCGCCTCACACGACCCCGAGCTGAACCACGTGCGGGGGTGATAGTGCTCCAAAGCATAGTAGCCCAATCCCACCAACAACACGTACGCCACCACCCCGATCAACAGCAAACGATCAAACCGCTCGGCACTGCCCACCTGCGTGTCCCGAAGCGACCAGCCGTAACGGCGGCTCTTCTGATCCCGAAACACCTGTTCCCCGGTCTCGCCTGCTGTGAAGCTCCACCAGCTTCCGGCCGATCCACAACAAGTCGTCATCAAAACTATTGCTCGCCCCATGTTTGGACAAGCCCCGTTTCCAGCACACCACGAACACCTTCCGGGGAACCGACTCGCGTAGCAACAACAGTAGCCCTTCCTCCAGTTGGTTGCGGCTGCGGAAGAGATTGCCGTTCTCGTAACTGGCCCACAACAGCGGTACAGCTCGGCCCTGGCCCCCCCGCCACCAGGGAAAGCACGTGGAACGAACCGACTTGGGACCAGTTCAGGGCTACGACCAGCACTGCGGGCAACTGGCGGCCGATTTCGGCCAGAGCGAGTTGGGGGACATGCACTGCGGCGGCGGCCAAGTGGCCGAGGGTTTGGGCTTGGCTTGCTAGGCAACGAAACCTCTAGCAAGGGCAACAGCCAGGTGAGAGCATCCATCCGACCGATGGCTGTCCCCCCCTTGGGTATGGCTTGTGGGTAAGAAACTTTCTGCAAGTGCATACCTAAAAACCAGTTGGAGGGAACCGCCAACTTCTGGGACTGTGAGAGCGAAAGTGAGGATAGATCAGCTCGCAAGGATGTAAACAGAGGTCCGGCTGTACCTTTTCCCGGCCGGACCGCTTCCTCCTTCATTCCGCACCGTCCCGCAGCATATTTACTTGCCCCACCGCCCGGGCGGTTAGCTTCGCAGCCCCGGACATTTAATAACAGCCCGTTGAAAAACGCAATTGGGCCAGTCTGCGGTTTGGAGCCGCGGGAGAGCCGGATCGCAGCCGCTTCGCCTTTTTCGGCAGTTTCTATGAACCCGTGGTGAGTTTTGGTTCAAGAGCGACTTCTTCAACGAGTTGATAACAACAGGAAGCGCCCCCGGGCGTTTTTTCCTTTTGGCTTTGGAGCCTTTCCTGGTGTGGGTGGTGGTGCTGAGGGCCGCGATGAAACCGCGAAACATTCTGGGAGTCTTTTCTGGCATAGGTGGTGAGCTTTTCTGTTTTCTGCCCCTTTTGACGAACACTTGACAAACAAGGAGCCAAGCTGTGTCCCAAGACAAAAGCGATCCCGTGGCGGAGTTTCTTGACCTGGTGGCCGAGTTGGCCGCCCGGTTGCACTGGCATCGGTGGCAACAAGAGTCGCCGGAAAAAAGGGCCGCGCAGGGGAAACGAGCTCGTTGTGCTTCCCCAAGCGGCAGGGAGCAAAAAGGAAAACACTTGCCGGACAGGGCGGAAAGACGGAATCGCTCACAGGACGGCACGGGGCGGTGAGTGGAGTCTTGGATTTTCGGAGAAAAGGCGAGCCGCGTGCGTAAGCACGCGGTTTGTCAGAACCGATGACCGTAGCGCTGTTTGAATCAGCGGCTGTTGCTTCGTTGAGAGCAACCGGGAGCTTACGCTCCCGGCTCGCTGTGATGCGGAGAATCAGTCTCTGCTCCTGGTGTTGAAGTCGCTTTAATCTCCGCCGGTTGACGGCGGCGGCTCGCCGTGACGAGCAAGAATCGGCACTTGTTCTCGCACTGGTGCGGAAGCACCTTGGCGTAAGCCGCAAGCCGTTTTACCATCTCTCCCCGCACTGACGTGCGCACGCTCCTTCGGGAGCTCGTGCTCCCGGCTCACTGTGATCTGTTTTCTTGTTCCGGAGCGGAAGCTCCCAGTGGCTGGCGGTCCTTGCCCGCCCCGGGGGAGCGATTGCAACTGTCCGCATCCGGGACAGTTAGGCCGCTTTTGTCCGCATTTGACTCCAGCACCCCCGGCAGGACTCGAACCTGCAACCTGCGGATTAGAAGTCCGCTTCCGAAATCTCACAACTTATATTTAGAAGTAGACTTAGAAAAACGCTTGCGGACACGTGCCACCTCTTTTGCCACCCCGGCGGTTCCGCACCTGGCCGCACTTGACCGTAGTGCTCAAGCCAAGACAGGGAAAATCTCAATTGCATCTGCTCCTCAGTGTATTCCTTCACAGGAGCAAAATCCAGGTTTCCTGGCCCAACAGCGATTCCTCGATGCCCGGTGTATCGAGTGCCCGTGGCATCAGCACGGGAGTTGTCCTGCCGCAGCCGCGCGCTGCGGCAGGGTATTTTTTTACCCGCTAAAGAGTTGCCAGGCAACTCGTTTCGTGCCGGGCCGGATCGGAAAGGCCCGGAAAGTCGTTCCTCGTTTCGCTCTTTCCCGCCCGGGACGAGCTTCCCGGAAGGAAAATCCCCAGCCTGAAACAACCAAAGAGTCCAACCATGGACCCTGCTTTACCGACTTGGTTGCCTGCCAGCCTGAAGGGCCGGATGCCCTCGGGCGCAAATGTTTCCTCTTTCTCCTAACAAGGAGGTTTAACCATGAACGAACCTCGCCGTAAGCGCAACCGGCGCGAACAACGCCAGGATGACTCCTCGGGAAAGGGATTCCAGAATCCCCAACCCTCCGAGGAAGAAATCATCCGCCGCACTCCGCCCCGGCCGCTTCGCGATTCCGGAGAGCGGAAACCGCCGGCGGATGACGAACTGGGCCGGTTGGCCTGCGAATACCTTACCCTGCAGCGGGAGTTGTGGCCCGAGCTGGCCCACGCGGACTGGCTGCCCGAGCCGCATCGAGAGGTCATCGCCCGGATGGTACAGGCCTTCAAGGACCAGTACGTCCAGCCGGAGCTGGACCCGCAGAGGCTCAAGTCCCTGGAGAGGCTTCGAGCACGTCTGGCCCGCACCTTCGGCAAACAGCAGCCGGTGCCGCTTGCCTGTTGCTACTGCCGCTATTCGGACCCCAACAGCGACCCGGTCTCGATCCGCGACCAGTTGCGTAACATCCTGCGCAAGGCGCGCCAGGAGATGCAATTCATCCCCTGGGAACTGGTTTTTGCCGACTATGCCATGAGCGGCCTGAAATGCGATCGGCCTGGCTTCCAGCTGGCCTGCCAGGCGGCCGAGACGCTCGCCTCCTCGGCCCAGGTCACTTTCTATATCGACGACTATACCCGGGCCTCGCGGAGGCCCGTGGAGTGGCTGCTGCTGGCCTGTCGGCTCCGGCGGGAGAACGTGCGGGTCATCGGAGCCTCCGACGGCCTGGACCTGGCTGCGGAGTTCGGCCAGTTGCAGTTGCACGCCATGGCCATGTTTGCCTCGCTGCAACACAAGTTCGTGCGGGAACGAGTGTTGCGGGGCATGGAGGGAGCTGCCCAACGGGGCACGGTGCTGGGCCGGGCGCCTTTCGGCTACGCAATGAAACCGGCCCGGGACGAACAGGGCAACGTGATCCGCAAGCCCGGCGGCAAGGTGGTCATGCGGCTGTGCATCGATCCGGAGACGGCGCCGGTGGTGCGAGAGATCTTCGAGCTGTTCGCCCACCGCAAGTGGTCCCCGGGAAAGATCGCCCGGCACCTGAACAAGCTGGCTCCCGAGGGCTGGACCGGCTGGAGCTCGACCACCGTGCGGGGCATCCTCAGGAATTCCATCTATGTGGGTCAGTTCGTCTGGAATCGGCGTCAAAGCACCTACGACCCCGAAACCGGCAAGCGGGTCGTCAAGGAAAAACCCGAATCGGAGGTGATCCGGCGCCACCGGCCGGAGCTGGCCATCGTGGGCCGGGAGCTGTGGGAGGCTGCCCAGCACCGCATGGAGCAGCTCCGCCGAGGCGGGGGCCGGGCCAAGAGGAGCCGCAACCAGCTCTA
>JALSGI010000216.1 GCA_026982835.1 Planctomycetota bacterium
AGGAAGTACCACAACGTGACATACAAAGGCCCCTTGTATGTCACGTTGTGGTACTTCCTGGCCGCCTTCGTGTGGACCTTTTTGACCTACGCGATGGGCAACCTCCTTTCGGAGTATTTTCTCACCGGCACCAGCAGCGGGGCTGTCACGGGGCTTTTCATTCACGACCTGGTCGGGCTGTTTGTGACCCCGCTGGGCTGGGGGCTGATGTACTACTTCGTGCCCATCATTCTCAAAAAACCCATCTGGAGCCACGGGCTGTCGCTGGTGGGGTTCTGGGGGCTGGCCTTCTTCTATCCCCTGACCGGAATCCACCACTTCCTCTATACCCCCATTCCCATGTTCCTCCAGTACGGGGCGGTCATCTCCACCATCGCCGTGGAGTTCGTGGTCACCACGGTGATCATCAACTTCCTGGCCACCGTCTGGGGCGAGGGACGCCGCGTCTATACCAACTTGCCCATCCGCTGGTTCTACACCGGCATGGTCTTCTACTTCCTCACCTGCTTGCAGTGTGCGCTCCAGGTAACGCTGACGTTCCAGAAGCTGATCCACTTCACCGACTGGGTCGTCGGCCACGCCCACCTGGTCATGTTCGGCGTGTTTTCCATGTGGCTGTTTGGCGTGATGACCTACTTGTTCCCGATTTTGCTGGGCCGGCCCTGGTACAGCCGCCGCCTGGCCGAGTGGCACTTCTGGCTTTCGGCCGCCGGGGTGCTGGTCATGGCCAGTGACTTGACTTTGGCCGGGGTGTTCCAGGGCTACTGGTGGGCTTCGCTTCAGCCCTGGGACGTGTCGATTACCGGATCGTTTCCGTTTTGGGTGCTGCGGATTTTCGCCGGACTGGCCATGTTCGGCGGCTTCCTGTGCTTCGTGTGGAACCTGTACAAGACCTGGTGCCGGCCGGAAGAAGCCCCGGCCGCCGCACCGGCTGCCGCTTGAGTGCCGCGTGGAGCTGATCCCCGTTTCCGCTTGCCGAGCTTGACGGAAAACAACCTGCCATGTTCGAAACCAAAGGTGGCGTGTTGTTCATCGCCGGGTTGGGCTTTTTCGCCTTGGCGTTTTTGTCCAACGCCGTGGTGCCCGTGCTGATGTACAAGGACCTGCCCGAAAAGCCCGTCGAGGAACTGGTCAATCCCCGCATCATGTACCAGTTCGACGAGCTGGCCCGACGCTACCCCGAACCGTTCCAGAAATACGTGGGCCAACCCACCCCGGAAAACTGCGCCAAGCTGCTGCGACTGGGCCGGCAGATTTATATCGGCGAAGGATGCTGGCACTGCCACAGCCAGTTCATCCGCCCCGTGTCCAACGAAAGCAAGCGTTGGGGGCCGGTGGCCGACACGGCCGAATACCAGAACGCCCTGCAGCGGCCGGTGATGTTCGGCACCCGCCGGGTGGGTCCCGACCTGAGCCGCGAAGGCGGACGGCACGCCAACGACTGGCACGCCGTGCACTTTTTCAACCCGCCGGTCGTCTCCCCCGATTCGCCCATGCCGGCCTACCCCTGGTTCTTCGACGGCTCGCCGGACAAGCCCAACCTGCGCGGGCTGGCCATCATCACCTACGTGCAGTGGCTCGGCTCCTGGCTCAAGGAGTACCCCTACTACGAACAGTGGGAGGACATCAACCGCAAGGAATGACTCACTTTCCCGGCGAGCCGGAAGCTTTGGTTCAGAGAGGGGTGGAGGCTTGAGGGCTTGGAGGGATAAGAGCGGTGCTTCCGCACTAGGTGAGAACAAGCTCAAACGCACTACCAGCCAGCCGGGAGCTTTGTACGTGTTTAGCGTGCCAGCATAAGATGGAGTGTTTCCAGAGCAAAAGCGTTGATTTTTGTCCGGCGAGCCCCGGGCTTCAGCCCGGGGAGAGCCGAATAAGTGCATTGCGTTTTTTCTCCGCTGGCTGAAGGTGCGCGGCTCGCCATTTGCAAGAAAAAACGCTTATTCTCTCCGAGCATGGAAGCTCCAAACCAAGTGATGTGCTAGCTAGCTAAACACGTCCGGAGTGTAAGCTCCCGGAGAACGGCAGGGCCGCCAACCACTGGGAGCTACCGCTCCAGTGCAGGAACCAACACACACCAGCCAGCCGGGAGCGTAAGCTCCCGGAGGAAAACCATAAACCGCTTTAGAAGAAGAGAACCACGCCATGACCGCTGAAAAACAATCCAAGCGCAAATCGGCCACCAGTTGGGCCGGTTGGGTCACGCTGGGCTTTGCCGTGGTGATCCTCATCCCCAGCGGTTTCGGTTTCGTGGCCAAGTTCTTCGAGTTCGCCGCCACCTTCCGCCAGGACCCCTCGGGGGCCTTCGCCATCACGCCCATGCTCAACTACCTGCTGGCCAGCATCGGCTTTATGCTGCTTTTGATCTGGGCCACCTGGAACGGCATGTTCCGCGACATCGAGCAGCCCAAGTTCGACATGCTCCGGCGCGAAGCCCAGCTCGATCTTCCCCCCGGCCAGGAGGACCCGGAGGCCCCGCTCCGTTCCCCGCAGCTGTTTGCCGATTGAAGTCCCCGGGCAGGAAAACAATCCTCGATCCCAAGGTGCAAGCCCCGATGGAACCCGACGTCGTCACCCGCACTCCGGCCCAGGAAGAACGCCAACACCACACCTACAGCACCAACCGCATCCCGTGGTTCGTGCACCTGATGTGGATCTCCTTCTGGGTGCTGGCCCTGTGGTACACCGCGGTGTATATGTTCCCGGCCATCCGCGAAGAGCTGTTCCCGTAGTTTTTTCATGGCCAGCCAGCAGGCCCTTTGCCACTACTGCTCGCTCCCGGTGCGAGGCACCGCCGCCGCCAGGGAGGGGGAGCCGGTTTACTGCTGCCTGGGTTGCCGCGTGGCCGACTCGGTGCTGGGGGAGGAAGGCACGGGGACCAACCCGCTGCTTTTCCGCCTGGGTTGGGGCATCTTCTTCTGGCTCAACGTGATGGTCTTTTCCATGGCCACCTGGAGCGTGGAGCTGGCCCCCGCGGCCCCCGGCTCGCAGGCCGACAGTCGTTCCCAACTGCTGGTGCAACTGCTCCAAGCGGCCACCGTGCTGTTTGCCGTGCCGGTGCTGTTGTTGCTGGGACCGCCGGTGGTGGCCGGGGCCTGGGACCAACTGCGGCAGCGGCGGCTGGGGCTGGAAGTGCTGCTGCTTGCCGGCACCGCCGCCGCGGTGCTCTACTCGGCCGTCTCGCTTTACCGCGGCCGGGGACACCTGTTTCTCGATTCGGCCTGCATGGTGCTGGTGGCCGTCACCCTGGGCAAGTGGCTCGAAGCCACCGCGCGGCGCAAGGCCACCCGGGCCTTGGACTCCCTGGAGCAACTTCTCCCGGCCCAGGCACGCCGCGTGGATGCCCGGGGCCAGGAGCAGCTGGTCCCCCTGGCCGAAGTAGCCCCGGGCGACCGCTTGCGCGTGCTACCTGGGGAACGCGTGCCGGCCGATTCTCGCATCCTCCACGGCGAAAGCTCGGTGGATGAGCAGTACTTCACCGGCGAGAGCCGCCCGGTGCTGCGCCGCGCCGGCCAGTCCGTGCTGGCCGGGGCGCTGGTGCTGGATTCGCCGCTGGAGCTACAGGCCCAGGCCCCCGCGGCCCAATCGGTTTTGCAGCAAATCCTGGAGCAAGTGCGCCAGGCGTTTGCCCGGCGGCAGGGACCGCTGGCCCTGGTGGATCGCGTGGTGGGCCTCTTTGCCCCGGCCGTGCTGCTGCTGGCCGTGGCAGCCGCCTGGTGGCACGCGACCACCGCAGGCGGCGAACCTGCCCTGCTGGCCGCACTGGCCGTGCTGCTGGTGGCCTGCCCCTGTTCGCTGGCCCTGGCCACGCCGCTTGCCGTGTGTGGGGCGTTGGGTCAAGCGGCCCGGGCCGGGGTGCTGGTACGCTCCGGCCAACGCCTGCTGCTGCTGGGACAAGTCCGCGCGGTGGCCCTGGACAAAACCGGCACGCTCACCCAGGATCACCGCGTCGCCCAGGTCGAACTCTCTCCCGGAGCTTCCCGGGAGGAAGTGCTGGCTCTGGCCGCACTGCTGGGCCGGCAAACCCGCCATCCGGCGGCCCAGGCCGTGGTGGAGTATGCCGAACAAAAGCTCCCCGCGGCCCCGCAAGCCGCTCCGGGACAGCTCCTCTCCAGCCGCACGCTTCCCGGCCAAGGGGTGCGGGGCCTGCTGCAAACCGAATCGACCCGGTGCGAGCTGGCCTTGGGCTCGCCGCCGTGGGTGGCCTCGCTTGTCCGGCAAACCGCCGCGGATTCCGTAGTGGAGCCGACCGGTGCGGAGCCCCCGTGCGGCGATTTCTCCCAGGTGTGGCTGGCCCGGGGCGGCCGCCTGCTGGCCCGGTTTCACCTCCAGGAAAAGCTCCGTCCAGGGGCTGTCGAGTCGCTCAAGCAACTGGCCCGCGACGGCTTGCACCTGGTGCTGCT
>JALSGI010000217.1 GCA_026982835.1 Planctomycetota bacterium
TTGGATTAATCCTCGAACAGCATCTCGTGGATTGCTCCCAGGTCCGCGGCCAGCACCACCTCGGGATGGAAGTAGGGGTCCGGCTCCACGCCGTCCCGGCACAGCCGGTACCAGCCATAGGTGCGGCCTGAGACGCGAAGAAGCAAATGCCCCTCGGGAGCCCACTGCACCACCACCCAGCGCCCCGCGGCCACCTCGCTCACAAGCGGCACCGTCGCGCGGCCTCCATGCCCGCCCCCGGCACGGCAGACTCCGGCCAGAAGCGGCTTGATCTGCTTGGCCTCCATGCCCAGTCCTGCCAGCCGTACGGCCACCACCAGCAACACGGCCGTCACCTCGTCCACCACCGGCGGCTCCAGCCAGGCGTTGTACTTCGGGGTCCAGGAAAACTGCGGCACCAGGTGTTGAGACAAGGCCCAGTGGAGGTTTTCTTCGGGCACTTCGCTCCGCCGGGCCACCTGCTGCAGGGTCAAGATGCGATAGCTCATCAAGAGGGTTTCTCCTGTGCAAGAGGAAAGAAGGAGAGTCTTGGGTCGTGGGTCTTGGGTCTTGGGCGAAGAGCCCCCCGCGTAAGCGGGGGGAGACAGCATCGGCTTGCGCCTTGCGACCTGCGCCTTGCGCAGGGTGCTGCCGCACCGGCGGCGTGGAGGCTTGGAGGGATGGCGAGCCGCGGGCGTCAGCTGGCGGAGGGCGTGGAGGCTTGGAGGGATGGCGAGCCGCGGGTGCCAGCCCGCGGTTGAACGGCGAGCCGCCAGCGTCAGCTCCCGGAGGAGCCCCGCACGTCAGTGCGGGGAGAGATGGTAAAACGACTTGCGGCTTGCGACCTGCGCCTTGCGCCGGAGCTTCCGCTCCGAAGTAAGAAAAAACGTTTTTTCTTGCAATCGGCGAGCCGCCGACTTCAGTCGGCGGAGGGCTTGGGGGGGATGGAGGAGCCCCGCACGTCAGTGCGGGGAGACGGCGAGAATCGGCTTGCGGCTTGCGCCAAGGTGCTTCCGCACCAGTGCGAGAACAAGTGCCGATTCTTGCTCGTCACGGCGAGCCGCCGCCGTCAACCGGCGGAGATTAAAGCGACTTCAACACCAGGAGCAGAGACTGATTCTCCGCATCACGGCGAGCCGGGAGCGTAAGCTCCCGGTTGCTCTCAACGAAGCAACAGCCGCTGATTCAAACAGCGCTACGGTCATCGGTTCTGACAAACCGCGTGCTTACGCACGCGGCTCGCCTTCTCTCCGAAAATCCAAGCCCCCACTCACCGCCCCGTGCCGTCTTGTGAACGCTTCCGTCTTTCCGCTCTGTCCGGCAAGCGTTTTCCTATTTGCTCCCTGCTGCTGGAGGGAGCACAACGGATTTGCTTCCCCTGCGAGGTCTTCTTTTCCGACGACTCTTGTTGCCACCGGTGCCAGTACATCCGGGCAGCCAACTCGGCCACCAGATCGAGAAACTCCACCACGGGATCGCTTTTGTTTCGAGACATCGCTTGGCTCCTTGCTCCTCAAGTGATTCCTCAAAAGGTGCCGAGAACAGAAAAACCCACCACCCGCGCCAGAAAAGGCTCCCAGAATGTTTCGCGGTTTCATCGCGGCCCTCAGCACCATCACCCGCGCCAGAAAAGGCTCCCAAGCCAAAAGAAAAAAACGCCCGGGGGGCTTCCCGGTTTCCGGCCCGGCGGCGTTGCCTGTTGTTAACAACAGCCCGGGCTGCGAAGCTAACCGCCGGGCGGCGGGACAAGTAAATATGCCCCAGCGCGGCAGGGAATAAAGAAAAAAAGCTGCCGCGGTGGCGGTAGCGCGTTCTGGGCAAACGGTTGGGCAAATCTCCGGGGGCTTCTGCTCTGATTTGCCGCCCTCCCCGAGCTGAAGCTCGGGGCTTGCCGGTTGCAAGAATTGGCGTTTGTTCTCACTTTGGAGCGGCAGCACCGGCGCAACAGCGCACGCCGCACGCCGATGCCGATTCTCCCCGCACTCACGTGCGGGGCTCTGTATCCCCCCACGCCTCCAAGCCCCCAAGCCTCCACGCCTCCACCCCTCCACGCCTCCAAGCCCCCGGTGCAGAAGCACCGGCGCACGGCGCAGGTCGCACGGCGCAAGCCGTTACTCTACAGCCCTGGCAACGCGAAAACCCACACCAACACTCTGATCGCTTGGCTTCCTTTCATCGCGGCTAGCTGACC
>JALSGI010000218.1 GCA_026982835.1 Planctomycetota bacterium
AAGCCCCCAAGCCTCCATCCCTCCCAAGCCCCCAAGCCTCCATCCCTCCCAAGCCCCCAAGCCTCCATCCCTCCAAGCCTCCACACCCTGCGGGAGCTTGCGTTTTCGGTTGGCCACATGGTTCGATGGCCAGCCACGGATAACGAAAGGGAACCGGCTTTTATTTTTCTTCCTGCCACAGGGCGGCCTCGACGGTCAGCCCGGGACCGAAAGCCAGTCCCACCACCGGCCCCGGGGCTCGGCGGCCAAGTAACCTTTCCAGGATGAAAAGGAGCGTGGGAGAGGACATGTTGCCGCACTGGGCCAGCACTTGGTAACAGTCGGCCAGTTGTTCGGGTTTTAGTCCCAGGGCGTGCTGGCAGGCCCGCAAAATGTGCGGCCCACCAGGATGCACCGCCCAGGAGCCGATCTGTGAGGGGGTGAGTTGGAACCGGGCCAGCCACTGATCGAGCCAGGGGCGCAGGTGTTGCTGGATCAGTTGGGGGACTTCCGGGGCCAGCGTCATCTGGAACCCGTGATCGCCGATCCGCCAGGTCATGGCTTGTTCGGTGCCGGGGATGACCACCGAGCCGCTGGCCACCAGTCGCCAGCGGGGACCCTGCCCTAGCGGCTGTCCGGCCCCCACCAAGGCGGCCGCCCCGTCGGCAAACAGGGCGTTGGCCACCACCCGTTGCGGATGCCAGCCGTAAGCGTGGTGGAGAGTGCACAGCTCCAGGGCACAAAGCAGCACCCGGGCCTGCGGATGGCTGCGGGCAAAGGCCCTGGCTACCCGCAGCCCGTTCAACGCCCCGTGGCATCCCATAAATCCCACGTGCGTTCTGGCCACTTGGGAAGAGAGGCCCAACTGCTGGATCAACTGGCAATCCCACCCGGGGGCGGAGAACCCGCTACAGGAGACGGTAACCAGGTGGGTGATCCGGCCCGGCTCAAGCTGCGCCTGCTGCAAGGCCCGACGGCAGGCCTGTGTGGCCAGTTGGGGGGCGTGCTGTTCGTAGAGGGCCATGCGCTGGCGGATGGTAGGGCCGGTGGGGTGTTCGGGCCGGGGCAGGGGAAAGAACTGCTGACGCTGCTCCAAAGGGCCATCTTCCCGGCACAGGACGACGCTATGCCGCTGTTGAACGCCGGTGCGCTGGTAGATTTGGGCCAGCCATCGCTGCCGCCGTGGGTCCGCCCCGCAGCGAGCCACGGCAAAGCGAATGGAATCCTCCTGCGATACCGCAAACCGCGGCAACGCCGTGCCCAGGGACCACAGGTACATCCAAGCTCTCCCTCCGCGGATGGTTTCCCGGTCGGCTGCCTTGCTCTTTACGCAAGCAACCCCCGGGGAAGTTCGCTGGTTCAAACGGCTTGTTCGATCCAGTGGGCCAAGGCGGCGGCTACCACCGGGCACAAGTTCAATACCCCCACGGCACGCCGCACCAGGCCGGCATGACGCAACGCCAGGGCCAGGGAGCCGGTACGAATTCGCTGGGCGCGCATCATCCGCCTGGAGCAGGCGATCCAGCGTCGCTCTCGTTCCCTGGCCTCTTGGCCGCTGCGCAGCACCTGCCACAAGGCCACCGCCTGCTGGTAGGCCACGGCGATTCCCTGGCCGGTGAAAGGCTCCAGGTACCCCAGGGCATCGCCCAGCAGGAAAGCCCGCTGCGAGGCGGCCGGTTCCACACTTCGAGTAAGCCGGGGCGTGCCCTGCCAGGGGAGTTGTTGCAGCTGGGGCAGGTACAGCCCGCAGCACTCGAGCACCTGAGCCACGACCGCAGCCGGGCCCCCATGCTGCTGCACGCTCCGCACCTGCAAGGCAGCCGCAGCATTGAGCCGGCCGCAGCCGGTAACAGTCAAGCCCACATATCCCTGCTCGCCAACGGCCATGAGGACTTCGCCCTGTCTCAGCTCTCGGGGAGCCGGGCAGGAAGAAACCACGCCCACTCCTAGCAGGGAATCCTTTGCCGCCCGCAGCCGAAACTCCGGCGGAGCCACACCGGCCCCGGGAGTGTGCAAGCCGCAAGCCACGGCCACCGCCTCAGCCAGAATGGTCCCGGAACCCCCCTGGGGCTGGTGCCAATGGACCACTCGGCCTCGGGAGATAGGCTGGCCCACGCGAGCCGAAGTGGCCGGGCACCACATCACCCCGGCCCGGCAGGCCATCTGGAGCAATTGGTCATCCAAGGCCGTGCGCTCCACCGCCAGGGAGGGGGGGAGCGGCAGAGCTAGTTCCCCGCCCGGCACCCGCAAGCGAAGACGCCGCAGGGGGGTGGCGTGACAGCGGGCCAGCACTTCGGCCGCCTGGGCCTGGTGCAAGGCACGAATTGCCCCGGGAGCCAGACAACCGCCGCAGACTTTGGGCCGGGGGAAGCTCTTGCGATCCAGCAGCGCCACCGGCCAGCCGGCCCGAGCGGCCAGCAGCGCCAGCAGGCAGCCGGCCGGTCCGGCCCCCAGCACCACGAGCCGGGCTTGAGGCGGTGGCAGAGCCAAATGTGTCACGATTCGTTTTCCCCTGGCAAAACAGGTCGTGGCGACCGTGTGTCCATCTTTCCGCTTTCCGGGAGCCGAGGTCAAGGCGAGCTGGGAGGTTTTTGGACAAGCGTGCCTTCGGCCCGCTTACTGAGAATCAGCCGCCCTCTTCGGCCGCGAAGGCCAGCAACCACCGCTGCGGCCAGTGCCGCCGCAACTGCAGCACCCGCCCGCCGGCCTGCCGGACCATGCGGGCAGCTTCCTCGGGAGTAAAGGCGGCCCGCACCGACTGGGGAGCATCTTCTCGCACCAGCAGGTTGCGGCTCAGTCGCCCCACGGTCCAGGCCATCGCGTAGCCCAGGCAAGTGCGGTTCAGGTCGTCCACCAGGGCCACGTGCTGGGCCGCCTGAGCCATCTGGCCCAGCAGCTTCACCGCCGTGGCTTCTTCCAGGTGGTGCAAAAACAGTGTGCACGTCACGGCGTCCCAGCTGCCGGAAAGCACGTCCCGCGTCACATCGTGCTCAAACAGCTCCACTTCCAGCCCGGCTTTCCGGGCGCAAGAGCAACTTATTTCCAATGCCCGCGGGCTGAAATCGCACCCGGCCAGCTGCCAGGACCACCCTCGGCTGCGGGCCCAGCGGCCCAACTGCACCAGCACGTCGCCTCCGCCGCAGGCCACGTCCAGCAGGCGGAGCCGAGGGAGCTGTTCTGCGGGAACCCACCGCAGCAAGGCCTTCCAGAGCACCTGCGGGATGCGGCTCAATCGATTGACGCGGTGCAGGGCCGCTAGCGCTTCGCGGTGCAACTGCGGGTCCACGTCCGGCTGGTCCATCAGCTCCGGTTCCAGGCAGCGGGTCTTCAAAAAGGAGCAGAGCATCGGCACGACTTGGTAAGGAGGGGCAAAACGGGGCCTGCACCGCTTTCCATGATTCTAAAAAGCCCCGTGGAGCTGCCCAGGGCTGGCCGGTGCAATCCTTGCCATCGGCAAAATCCCCACCCGCGCCGCGGAACGGGGAAAGGCTTCCCCCCAAGTGGTCCAGATCACTCGGATTCTGACCTACGCTTGAAGTGAGTGCAACCACATGATGGTTCCGCGGTGCTCGAGAAAGGGTTTCCTAGCCATGGAACAATCGCCTGCTTCGACACGAGCAAACCAGCGTCGTTGGATCCGCTTTCCCGCCCAGGTGAGCCAGGTGGAGCTGCTTTGGGGGGACGAGGTGGTCGAGGCTCGGGTGCTGGACGAATCGTTCCAGGGACTGGGCGTGCGGCTGGCTCCCGGGGTTCCCACGCCGGAAAAACAACAGGTGATCACGGTGCACTACAACGGAGGCACCATGCCGGCGGTGGTGCGGAACCTGGAGTCCCAGCAGGACGGCTCGACCCGGCTGGGACTGCAATGGTGGAAAAGCAACACCCCGGCCGAAACGCCCGAGCATGGAAGCGATGCCGATTCCCGCTGTCCCCGCGCCTACGGCGAGGAGGAGCTGTGGCGTCACTTCGTCTCCCAAGTGCCCCAGCACGTCTATCTGCTGGCCTACCTGTTTGCCCACCAGCGTTGGGACGAGCTGCGGGTGCGCTGCCAGCAGATCAAAAACGACGTGCGGCTGCTGGAGCAGCGCGAGCTGCTGCTGTGCCTGGACCACCTGGACGACACGCTGACGGAGCTGCCTGCCCAAGGAGGCGGTGATCCGGCCCAGCGGGCCGCCGTGCAGGCGGCCATGGAGCAGGTGGTGCAGAGCTTCGGCCAACTGCTGGCCCAGCACCTGGTAGCTTGTTGAACGAAGCAGGGCTTTCCTCCGCCGCTTCCAAGCCCCGGGGAGGCCCGCTTAGCAGCCCGTTGAAAAACGCAAGTTTGGGAGGGCGAGGCTCCTGCCGAGCCGTTTTTTTCAGAAAATACGTCTAGTCCTATGACGCGATTCCGTATCGAGGAACATTC
>JALSGI010000219.1 GCA_026982835.1 Planctomycetota bacterium
AGCACTACCCACCACACCAGCATCCCCGCCGGCCGGCCGCTATGCTCCTGAAGCACCGCCTCCAGGCCGCCGTCCAAGAAGCGGCGGCGGCAACGGCTGATCGAGCTGGAGCTGGTGAAGAGCATGGCTGCAATGGTGTTCCAGGAGTATCCCTTGTGCAATAGCAAGAGAATGTGGGCTCGCAGCCGCACTCTTGGCTGCGAGGATTTGCGGTAGGCTTCCAGCAGGGCCTTGTGCTCCTTGGGCGAAAGTGTGATACTGCGGTTCATGGCTTGGTGCTCCTAAAGGGTTTTAGGAAAAAACAACTGCAAACCCTACACCAAGCCATGTTTTTGTTTCCAGAGCAATTGCCCTCCGCTTCCGGATGGGTGTGGAGTTATTTAGGAGAGATACCTGGTTGCTTGGAGGATCGAACGCCACCACGTCCACTCTAAAAGACGGTCTCATCATCACTTCGGCAGGTTTGTGCCAGATGACGAAGACATAGTGGGAAGACGTAATATCAACCAATTTAATCCTCAAAATGTGATCATCAGGCCAAAGTTTTTTGGTATAGCTTTCAACGAAAAAGCGATAACGAGCAACTTTATGCCGGAAATCTGAATCGAAAAAGTACCTGATAAAAAACTTCCACGCTACTTTGAACATAATTCCTGTCTTGTCTTTTTGAGAACAGCTCGTCTCCAATCTAAACCAATCTCTGGAAAAGCTGTTCGAACAGAGTCAAAGAAACGCACCTCAATGTTGTTCTCCGCCGGCTGAAGCTGGCGGCTGGCCGTGCACAAAAATCAGCGTTTGCTTTTGCTTCGGTGCGGAAGCACCGGCGCAACAGCGCACGGCGCAAGCCGCAAGCCGAAGCCGTCTCTCCCCGCTAACGCGGGGGGCTCTTGGGCTCTCCGCCGACTGAAGTCGGCGGCTCGCCGTTCAACCGCCGGCTAACGCCGGCGGCTCGCCGGTTGCAAGAAGAAACGTTTTTTCTTGCCCGGTGCGGAAGCACCACCGCAAGACCCAAGACCTTTGGAGCGACAGCTCCGGCGCAAGCCGCACGGCGCAAGCCGCAAGCCGAAGCCGATTCTCCCCGCACTGACGTGCGGGGCTCTCGGTCCGCAAGACCCAAGACCCAGGACCCAAGACTCCACAAGTCGCCCTCTCTTACGCACTCTGCTGCTTCGGCTCGTAAATGGCAAAGCTGCCGTAGCCCACCACCTCCCCGCGCGAGCCGGCCGTATCGCCCGAGTTGCGCAAGTCGATCACTTCCGCCTGGCATCCCCGGCGGCGAGCTTCCCCCAGCACGCCTCGCAGAGCGTAGAAACCGCAGGTCATCTCTGGCTGTAGCTCTTCGGGGGCCAGGCGAGTGATCACCTGGGCCGTGCGGCGGTCCTCCTGCCGGGCCAGCTCGTAGGGCAGGTAGTGGCTCAGGTCGGTGCTCACCACCAGCAGGGTTTCCTGCCTGGGCCAAAGCGCTTCGGCCAGGCGCCTCGATTCTTCCAGCGAGCACCGCCCCACCACCAGCGGCACCAGCGGCACGCTGCCCAGCACCACGGCCAGGAACGGAAGCTGCACCTCCAGGCTGTGCTCCCTGCGGTGGGCGGCGGCGTCGGGGCGGGCAAGCCCCCGGGCATGTAACGCCGCCAACGTGTCCACCTCCACCGGAAAGGTGCCAAGCGGGCAGGCCCACTCCCCGTGCGGCGAGTACAGGGCCCCGGGGCCTGCCGCATGGTGGGCCGTGCCTACAAGCACCACGCGCCGGATCCCCTCCCGATACGGCTCCAGCAGCACATAGCCGCTTGCAGCCACCGGCCCGGAGTACACATACCCGGCGTGCGGTACCACCAGCACCTTGGGGCATTGGGGCCGGGGCTGGACCCGCTGTCGGGCCTGCTGGAGGAATTGTTCCACCTGCCGGCGCAGCTTGGCCGGGGAAGCCGGATAAAATAAATCGGACACCGCCGCCGGGCGAACCTGCGTCATGGCACCTCCTCCCAGCCGGTGCGAGGGACGACGGGCTTCGCCTGCCGGAACGCTTCTGCTGCATTGTACGACCGTGCCCCCAGGTGGCACACCGAAGATGACCAAGCAGACCATACGGGACCCCACGGACGCTTCGCTTTACCCGGGCCGCTACTGGCACCGCCTGGACGCCACCTGGGTGCAGTGCGACTTGTGCCCGCGGTTTTGCCGCTTGCGCGAGGGGCAGCGGGGGTTTTGTTTCGTGCGGGCCTGCCACCAGGGCCAGGTGGTGCTGGCCACCTACGGCCGCAGCAGCGGGTTTTGCATCGATCCGATCGAGAAAAAGCCCCTGTATCACTTCCTGCCCGGCACGCCGGTGCTCTCCTTCGGCACGGCCGGGTGCAACCTGGGTTGCAAGTTCTGCCAGAACTGGGACATCAGCAAAAGCCGCCAGCAGGACAAGCTGCCCCGGCAGGCCACCCCGGAGCAGATCGCCCGCGCGGCCCAGTCGCTGGGCTGCCGCAGCGTGGCCTTTACCTACAACGATCCGGTCATCTTTTTGGAGTATGCCGTGGACGTGGCCCGAGCCTGCCACGCCCGCGGCATACGCACCGTGGCGGTAACGGCCGGGGAAATCTGCCCTGAGCCGCGCGAGGAGTTTTTCGCCCACATGGACGCGGCCAACGTGGACCTGAAGGCCTTCAGCGAGGAGTTCTATCGCAAGATCTGCAGCGGCCACCTCCAGCCGGTGCTGGAAACACTTCAATACATCAAGCACCACACCAAGGTGTGGCTGGAGATCACCACGCTTTTGATTCCCGGGCTGAACGATTCGGACGCGGAGCTGCGGCGCATGGCCGCCTGGGTGCGGGAGCACCTGGGGCCGGAGGTGCCCTGGCACTTTACGGCTTTCCACCCCGACTGGAAACTCACCGACCGGCCGCCCACTCCACCGCAGACGCTTCGCCGCGCACGCCGCATCGCCCTGGAACACGGCATGCACTACGTCTATACCGGCAACGTGCACGACGTGGAGGCCGACACCACCTACTGCCACCGGTGCGGGGAGGAGCTGATCGTGCGCGACTGGTTCCGCCTGCTGCGGTGGAAGCTCACGGCCCAGGGCACTTGCCCCCGGTGCGGCTCGCCGTGTGCCGGGGTGTTCGAGTCGGCACCGGGCTGCTGGGGGCCGCGGCGGCAGGTGGTCGATCTTTACCCGCTGGAGTAGTTAGCCGGGGGGCTTGCCGTTTGTGAGAATCGGTGCTTGTTCTTGCCCGGTCTCCAGCACCTCCCCAAACAACTCCCGCCACTGATCCAAGTACCACGGGTCCTCCGTGTCCTCCCGCTCCCGGGCCCGAGCCGCACCCTCGCCCGTAGAAGTCTGCAACGGGTGGGTGCTCCGCACCTGCCCGCAACGCGAACACTCCCCCTGCCAGGTCACCACCCGGGTCACCCGGGGACGCATCGGGACAAGCTCCTCGATGATCTGCACCACCGGCCGGGTGTTGCTCAGCGGGCCCCGGCAGTGAGGACAGCACTCCAGCGGCACTTCCTCTTCCTGGTCGATCTGAGGAGGCACCCGGCGGCAGCTGCCCCACCTGCTGCTTCAGCTGGCGGACCTCTTGCTGCAGGCGAACCACACTACGGGCGGCTTGGAGAGGGTCAAAAGGCATGGCGGCACTCTACCCACTTTCCCCCTCCGAGGCAAAGCCAGTTGGCGAAAGGGGTGCCAAGCTGGCAGCTCACCGGTGGCAAGAACAAACGCTTCTTCTGACCAGGTACGGCAACGCCAAGCCAAAGCCCTGTGCTAGCTGGCTAAACAGGTACTGCGCGGGGGGCTCCTCGTCCAAGACCCACGTCCCGCGACGGCTCACGGCTTACGCCGGTGCTCTACAGAGCGGGCGACGGGACTCGAACCCGCGACATTCAGCTTGGGAAGCTGACACTCTACCAACTGAGTTACGCCCGCACGTCCGGTGAAATCCACCTTCTTTGTGTGTTTATTTTGTCGCTTGCTCTCCCACTTGGCAACCCCGGGGTGCTCTGACCTATCCCCACTTTTCGATAACCTCCTTCACGGCTTCGGTTAGGGCTGAAATCAAGGCCGAGAACGCCTGAGCCGGAGAGACGCGCACCCGATCCCACACCACCCGGCCCACCCCAAAGGCACTCATCGCTTCCGGCAACCCCGAGCTGGACCACGTCCGGGGGTGGTAGTGCTCCAAAGCATAGTACCCCAATCCCACCAACAACACGTACGCCACCACCCCAATCAACAGCAGGCGATCAAACCGCTCGGCGCTGCCCACCTGCGTGTCCCGAAGCGACCAGCCGTAACGTCGGCTCTTCTGGTCCCGAAACACTTGCTCGATGGTCATCCGCTTGCTGTAAAGCTCCACCAGCTTCCGGCAGCTCCACCGCAAGTCG
>JALSGI010000220.1 GCA_026982835.1 Planctomycetota bacterium
GTCAATGCAAGCCGGTCACCTACCCGGTCGAACCTCGTCCCCCACGCCACAAGCTCCTGCACACGCGCCGGCCCTTCCCGGACCACCATCTCCACAATTTCCTGCTCGCACAGGCCCTTGCCGGCGGCCAGCGTGTCCTCGATGTGACTCTGGAACCGATCCTCGGGCCCCAGCACGCTTGCAATCCCCCCCTGGGCACGAGTGCTGGCGCTCTCCCTGAGCGAATCCTTTGTGACGATGGTCACCCGGAGCGGAGGCTGCACCTCAAGCGCGGCTCGCACGCCCGCTAGCCCACCGCCAATAACGAGCACATCCGTGAAATAATGGGCCAAATCGTGAGGCGTGAAGCCAACCAGATAACGCCGCGATCGGGGCACTTCAACGTCGTACGTCCGCTCCGGTAGCGGCACGGCATCACCCTCGCCCTGCGGGCTGGGAAACTGACCACACAGTACTCTGATTGTTCGCTCTATTCGCGCACAGGTGCATCGGTCCGCGCACGCCCCCGTCCACCGCCGCCCGGCAGATCCGGACCGCCGTCGCGCCGGCCCGGCGGTTGCATTCAGGCCCCGGCCGTTGCGGGGGCCGAGCGACGCGGTCCGCGGCCCAGGCGCTGCGCCCGGCCCGGCGGGGAGGGACGGGAAAGCGGCACCGGAGTGCCGCACTCCAAAGAACCAAAGCGGCACAGGAGTGCCGCACTCCAAAGAGCCAAAGCGGCACAGGAGTGCCGCACTCCAAAAAACCAAAGCGGCACAGGAGTGCCGCACTCCAAAGAACCAAAGCGGCACCGGAGTGCCGCACTCCAAAAAGCCAAAGCGGCACAGGAGTGCCGCACTCCAAAAAAGCCAAAGCGGCACCGGAGTGCCGCACTCCAAAAAGCCAAAGCGGCACAGGAGTGCCGCACTCCAAAAAACCAAAGCGGCACGGGAGGGCCGCACTCCAAAAAGCCAAAGCGGCACGGGAGTGCCGCACTCCAAAAAGCCAAAGCGGCACA
Organism: Planctomycetota bacterium; assembly: GCA_026982835.1. Lineage (GTDB taxonomy): Bacteria > Planctomycetota > Planctomycetia > Pirellulales > S012-138 > S012-138. Next base: position 995 of record JALSGI010000220.1, read on the forward strand.
GGAGTGCCGCACTCCAAAAAGCCAAAGCGGCACAGGAGTGCCGCACTCCCAAGAGCCAAAGCGGCACAGGAGTGCCGCACTCCAAAAAACCAAAGCGGCACGGGAGGGCCGCACTCCAAAGAGCCAAAGCGGCACAGGAGTGCCGCACTCCAAAGAGCCAAAGCGGCACAGGAGTGCCGCACTCCAAAAAGCCAAAGCGGCACAGGAGTGCCGCACTCCAAAGAGCCAAAGCGGCACGGGAGTGCCGCACTCCAAAGAACCAAAGCGGCACAGGAGTGCCGCACTCCAAAGAGCCAAAGCGGCACGGGAGTGCCGCACTCCAAAAAGCCAAAGCGGCACAGGAGTGCCGCACTCCAAAAAGCCAAAGCGGCACAGGAGTGCCGCACTCCAAAAAACCAAAGCGGCACGGGAGGGCCGCACTCCAAAAGAGCCAAAGCGGCACGGGAGGGCCGCACTCCAGAAAAAGGCCGTCTACTCCTCAGATTTGCCCGCCGTGGAGAGGCTTCGCGTATATGCTTCGACAAGCTCCTTGTATTCCGTGGGCGGTTTCGCGGCTCGCACGTCAAGGGCCGCATCCTCGCCAGAGCTGCCCGTACCCGGCCCGCTGGTCAACAACCGGGATTGTGGCCTGCCCGACCGCTTCCTCTGCTCGCGCACCCGCTGGGTCTTCATGTACTTCACGAACCGCTCAAGGTCGCGACGAGTCCAGCCCAGCCGCTTCAGCAACCGCTCGTCCACCTGGTCGTTGCGCAACATGTCCTCCAGGCGCTTCAGCACGAGCTCCGGTGCGCGGATCCCCTGGCGACCGTCTCCTTCCCCCTCCGCTCCGCCTGCTTCCGCTCCTTGCGGCCCGCGCCCTTCTCCTGGGGCACCGCCGGCGGCCCCACGTTCATCTGGGGCAGCTCGCCTGGACCGCTCCCCGGTACCCGCCACCGGGGCCGCACCCGCGCCCTGCGGCGCATTTCCCCCCTGCTGGCCGGCTACGCTGCCGGGGGTACGTCCCTGGCTGCCGCCCGAGGCGGGCGCTCCGGTCCCCGGCTGAGCGGTGGGAGAAGGTTGGCCGCCCTGCCCGCCGGGAGTACCCCGAGAACCCGCACCAGGCTGCCCCTGCTTGCTGCTCGGACCACCCGCCCCCTCGGCTTCACCCGGCTTCCCGGAACCGGATTGCTGACCGGCGCCCTGTCCCTTCTGGCCACCGGAAGCCGCCTCAGACTGCTGCTGCGCTCCTCCCTCTCCCGCCTGGTTAGCACGCCCCTGTTCGCTTGCCTGACCCGCACCCGAGCCGGGCTTGCCCTGCGCGGGCTGTCGGCCCCCCTGCTTGCCCCCGCCCTGGCCTTTCTGGCCGTTCGGCTGCGCCCTGCCGGTGCCGGTGGTCCCCTCGCCGGAGGCAGACTGCTCGTGGCCCGGTTCAGAGCTCCGTCCGGCGGGTCCGGGACCTTGCGGCGGCTTCGACGCCTCCTCTGCCTGCCCGGGCTGCGTTGACCCTTCGCCAGGCTGCCCCTCGCCATGCCCGGGTTGCCGCTTCTCCGTAGCAGCCCCGGCTCCCTGGCCCTCCCCACTGTCCGGCACACCGCCTTCGTCCGCCGCCGGTTGCCCCTGCTCTGTGGCTCCTGACGTTCCCCCCTTCTCGCCCTTGTCCCCGGTACGAGTACCCGTGAGTCCCACGCCTTCGGGCAGCTCGGGCAGGTCCCGCCCCGTCGGTGTGCCGGGTTCTGTCTTGCCGCCCTCAGGTGGCGCCGTGCTATCCTCCGCGCCTCTTTCACCTCCCCCCTCAGTTCCGCCAGGTTGCGCCTTGCCTTCTTTCTCACCGGCGGTCTGTTCCTGGCCGGACTGGCCCTCCGCCGACGATTCAGGGCCGCCCTCGGCGCCGGTGTCTGTATCCCCCTGACGCCCCGCCTCCTCCTGCTCAGCACCGGCCTTTTGGTCCATGCCGCGTTCCTTGTCCTGCATGCTGGACTCTTTTGCCGATTCCTCTTGCTCGCCACTCTCGCCCTCAGATTGCCCTACGTTGGCCGGACCGCTCTCCTGGCCTTCCTCAGCCGCCGGCTCCCGATCAGCCCCCGCGTCAGCGTGGCTGCGTTGCTGAGCGGCCTGCTCAGCGCCACCCTGCTCGTCCTGGCCGTCCGCGCTCAGATGTTCCATTTCTTCGAGGAAGCGAGCGATCTCCTCCAGTGCCTCCTCGGGATCCTCGACCCGATCGCCCCCCTGTTCACGCACGCTCTCCTGCTCTTCGTCGCCTTTGTTCTCCTCCCCCTTTGCCGCTTGTTCTTGCTCCTCGCCCGATCCCGGCTCCCCCTTCGTCGTGTCGCCCTCGGTGCGTTCCTGCTCCCCTTGCGGCTCCTGAACCGCCTCTACCCGCTCAGCGGCCGAAAACTTGACGCGGTACTTCTGAGACTGGGCCTTCTGCGCGCCGGGTCGCTTGTTGTCCAGAACTTCCACCCAGTAGACCAGTTGTTCGCCGGGGCGCAAGCCGAAGCGCTCCGCGGTTAGTTCGAACCGGAACTCCCCCTCCGTTCGACGCTCCTTGAGCCCATCGAAGAGGACTTCCCGATGAGTTCCCCCGCGACCGGGCAGATCGTAGACCAGCTCCACCACGCGGAGGCCGAAATCGTCCGACGCTTGGACAACAACCGGGACCTCCCCATCCATCGACACGGGCGGATCGACCAGATCCCGCCCTGGTTCCGTGATCCGCACAACCGGTGGCCGGTCCTTCAAGCACTTGATCTGATGAACCGGGGGATTCGGGTTCGTGGCACCGGACTCCAGCGTAAACCAGATGCGGTACACATCGTCCGTGGTGACATCAAAACTCGCTTGGACGGTGTCCTTCTTGCCAGGCACACGGTGCATGGGCAGGCGACGCCTCTTGTCCGGCCCAAGCACCAACTCGGCCCGCTTCACCGGTTCGGGCAGACGTGCGATGATCGTCACCCGGGTCCCTTCGAGGGCCTCGATATCGGGCAGATCCGACGTGTACGGCGCCTGGCCGGTGTATTCGGGGGGCTGATAGCGGATTTCGAAGCTCTGGACCACCGGCACCGGTAGTACGGTGAAGCGGTAGGTCTTTGTCCGGCAGTCGCCCCCTTCCAGGTAGTAGACGACCGATTGTTCTACGGCTTCCAGAGTTGCCAGCCACGGATCCAGGCTTGTCAATGGGCGCTTCATCTGGACCCGCCGCCAGGTCTGTCCGCCGTCGACGGACCAGAACAGATAGACCGCCTCCGGGACCGCCCCCTCGACGATTGCCGACACCTGGACGTCGCTACCCGCCACCGCCTTGCTCAATTCAGGATCATCCCCGGGCCGCACGTCCACGATCCGCGTACGCGTCGGGTAGGCCACATCGGCCCACGGCACCAGAACCCGAGCCAGGCGGT
>JALSGI010000221.1 GCA_026982835.1 Planctomycetota bacterium
GTGGATGCCGCAGAACCGCTCCGGGTGTTTCAGCGCCTTGGCCAGGCGATTGATGGGGATGGTGGAGGTGTTGGTGGCAATGAGGGTTTCTTCCCCCACCAGTTGTTCCACCTTGGCAAGGAGCTGCGTTTTCACCTCGGGGTTTTCCACCACCGCTTCCAGCACGAGCTGGCAGGAGGTCACCTCTTCGTCCCGCAGGGTCCCGTTAAGCCGGGGAGCCAGTTCCAGCAGTCGCTCGGGGCTGGGACCGCGCAGTTTGCGGTCATAGGAGGCCTCCTCCAGCGTGTGGCGCAGTCCGCGTTGGAGGGCCTCGGGCTTGGCATCGGTCAGGGCCACCGAGAGCCCCCGCTTCAGGGCCGCCGCGGCGATCCCCGAGCCCATGATCCCCGCCCCGTAGATGCCCAACGATTCGATCTTCCGCGGCTGGAGGGCTGGATCGTCCACGCCGGGATCTTTCTTGTTGCGATCCGACAGAAAGAACACGTTGATCAACGCGCGATTGACCGGCGTGCCGAACAGGGTGGAGAACCGCTCGGCTTCCAGGCGGCAGGCTCCTTCCAGCTCCAGCGCCGCGGCTTCGATCATGGTTTCCAGGGCGGCCATGGGGGCCGGGTAGTGTCCCTTGGTTTGCTGCTGGATGTAGGCGCTGCCCGTGGCCGCCAGGAAGGCCAACTCGGTTTCGCTGATTTCAATCGGCTGGCTCCACTGTTGACGGTCCTGGCGGTATTGGCCCGAGCCGGCCTCGGCCCGCACCATGGCGATGGCCGCGGCCAGCAGTCGCTGCAGCGGCACCACGTCTTCGGCCAGTCCCAGCTTGTGGGCTTCCCTGGCAGGAATCGAATCCCCGCTGCAGATCATCTCCACGGCGTTGGAAAGCCCGATCATCCGCGGCAGCCGGGCGGTGCCTCCCCAGCCGGGAAACAGGCCCAGTTTCACCTCGGGAAAGCCGATTTGGGTTTTCTCTTCGTCGGCCATCACCCGGCGATCGCACCAGCAGGCCAGCTCCGCCCCGCCGCCCAGGCACACCCCGGCGATGGCCGCCACGGTGACAAAGGGGGCTTTCGCCAGCTGGGCGAACAATTCCTGCCCGCGACGGCACATCTGCTGCACCCACTGCGGTTCGGGATTTTCGGCGGCGGCGAACTCGCGCAGGTCGGCCCCGGCGATGAAAATCCCCGGCTTGCCCGAGGTGAGGATCAACCCGGCCAGATCGTCCCGGGCCAGCAATTGTTCCAAGTGTTGTTCCAGCTCCTGGAGCACGTTCTGAGAAAGCACGTTGGCCCCGCGCTGCGGGTCGTCGAAGGTAAGCAGGGCGATGTCGCTTTCGGGGAAATGGAGGTGCACAGCGGGGGTGGTCATGAGGCCAACCTTTCCAAATGCAAGGATAGGAAAAGGTCTTCCGGGAATAGCTCGCGGCATTATAACCCTGGCCGGCGGAAATGCGTAGCGGGGGTGGGGAGGTGCCGGAGAATTATCTCCCCAAGGGGGGCTAGGTTGGGGGTTGCTGGGGACGAGCGTGGATCAGGGCGTGCCGCCACTGATACGTGGGGGCAGCTCGAAGAACCTCGTGAAAAGCATCTTCCGAAATACCGGTGGCCAGGTAGCCCAAATCCTCCGCAATCCATTGGCCCACGTCGCTGCCGGTGTCCAGACTGCCCAAGGCCTGAACCAGCAGCAGTAGCTTGTCCGGGCCGAGGTTTCGCCGGGCAGCGATCTCCCACAGGCAGTCGAAGCGCAAGTGCAGAAACTGGCCCAATGCCTGAAGTTGCACATCGTCGGCCTTGGCGGGGCGCAGGGGGCGTTGTTTTTCGGGATGGGCCAGATGGGCCAGCCGTCGGGAAAAAAGGCTTGCCAGCGCAGGATCGCGTTCCTGGGTCAATCGCATGCCCACACAGTAGAAAATGCCGGCTTCCACCCGGTAGCCCAGCATCTCGCAAAACAATCCGGCCAGCTTCAACAATTCCAGGTGGACGGAGCTACCCGCGTTGCGCTGAGCCAACTGCAAGGCTCGCAGGAGAACATCCCGGGCGGAGACGAAATCTCTCTGCAATACCAGCGCCTTGATGTGGGCCACGTGGGGCTCCAGGACTGCCCGCAGCGATTCGTCAATCGGAGCAGGGTTGCACATGCAAAGGATTCCGAAAACCGAACTGCGAAACAGGGCCAACGGAACGCAACACCCATCTACCCTTCGAAGCTGCCTCCTTGGCGCATGAAACGGCGGTCGCTTTCCCGAACCAGGAACGACCCCTGTATGCAGCCAAGGATGTGCCCCACTGCCAGGTCCTGTCGAATTTAATGCCCCCATCGAATTGGGGGGTGCAGCTTCCGTTGCTCCCTGACAGTCCGCAGTTTGGTTTTTCCTGATGCCGCACCGGTTCTCCGGTGCGGCCACGATCCGGCGGCATCGTTCATTCGCAGAACACGATGCCGAAAGCCTATGGACAATGTTTATTCGTACTCTGTGCGGGGAGCGAAATCAATCGGGTAAATGCAGCAAAAGGGCCGCGGCCTGGCCTCCCCGGTTGAGATTGCAAAGCAGGACTTCTTTTCGGGCGGGCCAGGCACGGGGCTCTGCCACCACGTCCACCGGACACTGCGGGTCCGCCTGCTGGAAGTACAAGGTGGGGGGAAGCCACCCTTGTGCGCAACTGACCAGAGCGCCGACCAATTGCAGCACCCCGGCCGCCGAGGAACAATTGCCCAGATAGCCTTGCAGGCTGACCACGGGCACGTCCGGGAAAAGCTCTGCCAAGGCTTGGGCCTCGGCCGCGTCGAGCCGGCTTCCTTGGCCCTGGGCAAAAATGCACCCCACGTCCTGGGGGGAAAGTCCCGCCATCCTCAATGCCACCTGGATGGCTCGCTTGAGACTAGCCGCATGCGCCTCTCGGCCCGGCACCCCCGTGGCCCCGCTGCTGCCGTACCCCAACACGGTGGCCAGCACGGGCACTCTGCGAGCTTGAGCCGAGCGGAGACTTTCCAGCACCACCGCCCCGGCCCCCTCCCCCCGTACCTGACCGTTGCGATGTTTGTCAAAGGGCCGGGGAGCCGGCTCTTCCGGCCCGTTGGGAGAAAGCTCTTCCAGCCGACAACGCACCACCCACTCAAACGGATCCTGCATCCAGCAACTGCCCCCGCTGAGCATCGCGTCGGCCCAACCTCGCTGGATCACCCGCGACGCTTCGGCCAAGGCCAGCAAGCTGGACACTTCGCCCTGGTGGATGGTGTTGTTCGGTCCGCGGGCATCCAGCGGGATGGAAACGTGGCAGGAAACCATGTTGGGCAGGGTTTTGAGCATCGTCAGAGGGGGCCAGATTTGGGCCATCCGCTGCCCCCATACCGACAAACGAAACTCCCCCCCATCCACGCACTGGGAATAGGCCTGCACACATTCTTCCAACGGGGTACACATCACGTCTGCCCCGAAGACCACCCCCACCCGCTCGGGCTCCAGCGGCACTTGATTCAACCGAGCCTGCTCCCACGCTTCCCAGGCGGCGGCCACGGCGAACATCATGTCGCGGGACATGACCTTCAGGCTTTTGCGGGGCCGGACGAACCGTTTAGGCTCGAAATCCCGCACCCGCGCACAAAGCCGCACCGGCAGCCCGCGCGCATCGAACTGGTCGAGCACGGCTATGCCGCTGGCTTGCTTTTGCAGCGACTGGGCAAAGACCCGGCAACCTATACCGATCGGACTGACCACTCCTAGGCCGGTGATGACTACCGGTGTTGTGGAACGGCGCTGCACAAGCCCCAACGTACCTCCGCTAAGCGTCAACGTGTTCCCAAGTGGCGACCCTGGACCAGCCCCGTTTCAAAGTAACGCCTTTCGGGGCCGAGTCCAACCGGGCAAGAACGCCACAGCCCTGGCCGCCGGCCGAAAAAGGCGGCCGACGTGCCCTGCCGTCCTCCGGGAGCTTACGCTCCCGGCTCGCGGTGATGCGGAGAATCAGTCTCTGCTCTTGGTGTTGAAGTCGCTTTAATCTCCGCTGGCTGAAGCCAGCGGCTCGCCGGTTGCAAGAATTGGCGTTTTTTCTTGCCGCGGAGCGGAAGCTCCGCCGCAAGTCGCACGCCGCAAGCCGCAAGCCGATTCTTGCACCGGAGCGGAAGCTCCCAGTGACTGGCGGCCCTGCCGTCCTCCGGGAGCTTACGCTCCCGGCTCGCCGTGATCTGTTTTCTTGCACCGGAGCGGAAGCTCCCAGTGGCTGGTGGCCCTGCCGTCCTCCGGGAGCTTACGCTCCCGGCTCGCCGTGATCTGTTTTCTTGCACCGGAGCGGAAGCTCCCAGTGGCTGGCGGCCCTGCCGTCCTCCGGGAGCTTACGCTCCCGGCTCGCCGGTTTCGGTACCAATGGACGCTCAT
>JALSGI010000222.1 GCA_026982835.1 Planctomycetota bacterium
AGTTCCAGGGGCGGCCCGAGCGACTGGTCTGGGGCATCCCCCTTGGCCACGTGCACCAGTGCTACCACGGCATGGAGATCGGCCCGCAGGGAGACGTGTACTTTGCCCACGGCGACCCGCTCTGGTACTACGGTGACTTTTCCCGCCCCGACCACTGGGGGCACTGGACCATCTTCAGCGGCGGCCCCTTGCAGCTGCGTACGCCTTACACGGGGGTAGGCGGGGTGTTCCGCTGCCGCCCGGACGGCACGCGGCTGCTGGTGGAAGCCACGGGTTTTCGGAACAACTGCGGGCTGGCCTTCGACCGGCACTGGAACCTGTTCACCAACGACAACGACCACGAATCCCTGCCCGTGGCCTACGTGCCCGGACGGCTCCTCTACCTGGTGCCGCACGCCTATTACAGTTGGCCCCGGGGCTGGTCCCCGGCCAAGCAGCCCGGCCGCTACGACCTGCTGCCCAACATGCACGACCACCTGGGCCGATTCGTCCCGGTGGGCCAGTGTTACTACGACGGTCCGTACCTGGGTCCCCAGTACCGCAACTGCTTGCTGGTGGCTCGCTGGGGCACGCGGCAAGTGACCCGTTACCCGCTTCGCCCCCAGGGGGCCAACTTCCGCGTGGAGGAGTACCCAGTGCTGGTGGGCCGGGGGACTGCTCGCCCGGTGCATGTGTGCGTGATGCCCGATGGGCGGCTGCTGGTTTCGGTGGCCTACATGGCCCACAACGAAGGCTCGCCCGTGTATCCCAGCGACCTGGTGCTGGTGCGGCGCAAGGACCAGCCGCGGCCTGGCAACTGGCAACCCTACGACCACCTGAGCGTCTCGCCCAAGCGGCTGTGGGAGGAACTGGAGAGCCCAAGCTGGACGCGCCGCCAGTGGGCCCATCGGGAACTGCTTCGCCGCGGCGGCTCGCTGCTGGAGGAAGCCACCGGCCGCCTGGCCCAGACCACGCCCGGCGACCCGCTGCGCATCCACCTCATCTGGCTGGCTGCGGCCAGCGGCACCCAAAAGGCCAAGGAAGTGCTTGCTGCGGTGTTGAAACAAGGAACGCCTGAAGAGCGTGTGCAGGTGCTTCGGGCCTATCGGGACTATCCCACGCTGGGCGGCCGGGCCGGGGTGTTTCTCCCCTACGTAAAAGACTCCCACCCCCAGGTGCAACTGGCCGCGCTGGTGGCGCTGTTCGAGACGACGCTGCCCCCGCGGCAGCTGCAAGCGGTGATCCAAGGGCCGGCTCAAAGCTCTGATCCCACGCTGCGCCACCTGGCGGCGATGCTGCTTGCCCGGCGGGCCACAGTGGGGCAGTTGGTCCAGTTGTGCCAGGCCAAGGAAGTATCGGCTCGCCTGGCCGGGGTGCTGGGGGCGGGATTTCGCCTCACGGTGCCGGAGCCCACGGCGCCGCTGCACGAAAAAACCCCGCTTGAGCCACCCCGGGGAGCCGTGGTCCCCTACGACGGCCAGACGGTCGATCTGCACAAGCGGGTCCCTCAGCTTGGCAACTTCACCGTGGCCCAGTGGTGGCAAGCCGTGCCCCATACGCCCCAGCAGGAGCAGCTTTTTGCAGCACTGAGGAAGCGGCTCAAGGACCCTGAGCCCACGGTGCGCGTGCAGGCGGCCTTCTTTCTGCGGCTGCTGGCTGATCCCCGCACCGAGAAGGAAGTGGCCCAGGTCATCCGCCAGGATCGCCTGCGGCGGCTGCGCACCGCCCGGCTCCAGCGGGTGCGCGAGGTTTGGGTGGTCGGCCCGTTCGACGACCAAGGCCAGGGCCTGCGGCGGAAGCACCCGGTGGAACAGGGGCCCATCGACCTGGCGGCCAAATACCCAGGCAAAGAGGGCAAGTCGCTCTCCTGGCGGCGGGTGCAGGTGGGCCGTATGGTGCAGTTCGACCGGCTCTACGGTCCCTGCCCGGATAGCTCCTTCTACGTGCACTTTCGCCTGGACAGTGCCACGGACCAGTTGGTCAACCTGCTGGTAGGCTCCGACGATGGGGTGCGCGTGTGGGTCAATCGCCGGGTGGTGTGGGACCACGCGGTGCGTCGCGGCGCGCTGCCGCTGCAAGACGTGGTGCCGGTGGAGCTGACCGCCGGAAGCAACGAGGTGCTGATCCGCGTGAACAACCACGAAGGTCCCGCCGGGCTTTATCTCCACTTCCGCGCCTTGGAGCCGGTGGCCGACGTCGTTCCGGAGAAGGTCGATCCCCGGGAGCTTGCCCGGCGCCTGGCCTCCGGGCCGGTGAAGTACCCGCCGGACTTTTTCACTCGCGACTGGGCCGCGGAGGCCCGCCGCGGCGATCCCCGGCAGGGGCGCAGGCTGTTTGAAAAACTCTCCTGCGCCAAGTGCCACGCGGTGGGCACGTCTCCGGCAGGCCAGGGCGGCCCCAGCCTGGCCCAGGCCGCCCAGCGGTTCACCGTGCCCTACCTGGTGGAGTCGATCCTGGATCCCAGCCGGAAAGTCTCGCCGGTGTTTCGCGCCACGGGCCTGCTGCTTACCGACGGCAAGCAGTTGCAAGGGCTGGTGGTCAAGGAGACGGCCCAGGAGCTGGAACTGCTGCTTCCGGATGCGAAACGAGTGACGGTGCCCAAGTCGCAGGTCCAGAAGCGGCAGTTGCTCCCCCTTTCGCCCATGCCGCAGGGCCTGGTGCGCACGGCCGAGGAACTACGCCACCTGTTGGCCTTTTTGCTTCAGGGCGAGCAACAAGCCGGCGGAAAATAGGAGCTTACCGCACCGGGCGCGCCCCGAGCTTCAGCTCGGGGAGGGCTTGGAGGCTTGGAGGGGAGCGAGCCGCGGGCGTAAGCCCGCGGAGAACCGGCGAGCGGACGGCCTCAGCCCGTGGAAGAGCCCCGCACGTTAGTGCGGGGAAAATCGGCGAATCGGCTTGCGGCGTGCGCGGGTCTTGGGTCCTGGGTCTTGGGTCTTGAGGTGGTACTTCCGCACCGGGGTGAGAACAAGCGTCGATTCTTGCAAACGGCGAGCCGCGCACCGTCAGCCCGCGGAGAGAACCTCCTGCCGGCTCTTGTCCCCGGCTTGCCCGTGCCGGATACTGTCCCTGTGCGGAAAACGGCTCTGCCGGCATGCGGGATTTGCCGCCGGCCAGCGGGGCACGGACGGGTTCCTCAAGGCACAGGAGAACCACGGATGACCCAGCCGATCCAATCCCTCATCCAGGCCGGTTCCAAGGTGTGGCTCGATTCGGTCCATCCCGAGGCCGTGGCCCAAAACCGCACCTGGGGCGCAACCGGGGCCACCAGCAACCCGGTGATCATCTCCGACTTGATCCGCTCCGGGGTGCTGGACCGCCAGCTGGACGAACTGCTGCGCAGCGGCCAAAGCGACGAGGAGGTGGCCTGGGCCTTGGCCGACCAGGCCGTGCGCATGGCCCAGGAAGTGTTCCTGCCGGTGTGGGAGCAGACCCAAGGGGACGACGGCTACGTGAGCTTCGAGCTGGACCCGCTGCTGGAAGACCCCCAGTGCCCCCTGTCGCACGAAGAAAAAGTGCAGCGCTACATCGCCCTGGGCAAGCAGTGGTCAAGCGGGCATCGCAACCGAATGATCAAGGTGCCGGCCACGCCCGCAGGAATCGACGCCCTGGAGGAGCTGGCCGCCGCCGGGGTGACACTCAACGTCACGCTGCTTTTTGTGCCGGAGCAGTACCGCCGGGCCCGGGAGGCCGTCTGGCGCGGGGCGCAGCGCCGCGGCGACCTGGAGCACTTCAAGGCCGTCTTCAGCATCTTCATCTCCCGCATCGATGTCTATACGGCCAAACACGTACCGGAGCTTTCGCCCCAGGCCCAGGGGCAAGTGGGCATCGTCAACGCCAAACGCATCTGGCAGGAGAACGAGGCTTTTTGGGCCGACAAGGGGCTGAAGCTCAAGCCCGAGATCGTCTTCGCCAGCACGGGCACCAAAAACCCTGACGACCCGCCGGACAAGTACGTCGAGGCCCTGGCCGGAAGCGACATTCTGACCAACCCGCCGCAGACCAACGCCTGGGTGCAGCAAAGCGGCAAAACCTACACCCGCCAGGTGGACCGGCTGCCCCCGCCGGAGGTGCTGGAAGAGATCGACCGCAAGGTGGACCTGCCGCGGATGTTCCAGGTGCTGATGCGGGAGGGGCTGGAAAAGTTCGCCACGCCGCAAAAAGAGTTGTTGCGGTTGATCGCTTCCCGCCGGGGGGAGCTGGAACGGGTGGGCTGAAGCCGCCTTGCCCGTGCTCGGCTCCTTCTCCAAGGGAACCCCTGGGCAAGTTTCCCCCTCCCGGCGACCGCCACCGGCGGCTTGTCGTACTGCGGGCAGTTGGGGCACAATAGGGACGATCCCGGGCAGAGGTTCCGGCCCCGTTTCTCTCCGGCCCGAAGGA
>JALSGI010000223.1 GCA_026982835.1 Planctomycetota bacterium
GGGTTATGTGGCCCCGCCGACCACCTACGTACCTCCCACCCCGGCCGGGAGCGGCAGCACTGCCTCGGGCACGGTGTCCTCGGGAGCCCCTTCGCTTCCCAGCGGCGGTACTCAGTCGGCCCCGGTGCCGCCAGGGGGCTCGGGCAACGGTTTTTGAGCTTCCGACCCCTGGCAACAACTCCCGGGCTGGGGCCCAGTCCCCTTTCCGGCTGCTGGGATTTTTGAGCCCAGGAGGGCTGGACAACGGAGTGCCGCTAGGGCATAAAAGAGGTTTCAGCGGTTGAGCGTTGTGGTCTCCCCTTTGGTAGCCCGGGAGTTCCGAGTCCGAACCATGCCCAATACCAAGTCTGCCAAGAAGCGACTGCGGCAAAACATCAAGCGCCGCATGCGGAACCGGATGATTAAATCGGCCATGCGCACCCAGATGCGGAAAGTGCGCGAGGCCGTGGCGTCCGGGGACGTGGACCGGGCCGAAACCGAGTTCCGCCTGGCCTGCAAGAAGCTGGACCAGGCCGCCGCCAAGCGGGTGATCCATCCCAACGCCGCCGCCCGGCACAAGTCCCGGCTCAGCGCCAAGATCAAGCGGCTGAAGGAATCGCAGCAACTGGCTCAATCGTAGGCTCTGCCCGTGGCCGGCCGCACGGAGTCTTTTCGCACGGGGTGCTTGCCTCGGGCTTTTATTGTCTTGAGGCTTTCCGGGCCGCTTTTCTGCTTTCAGTGAGCAAGGAGCTGATCCAGCTCCAACTGCCGGGCATCGAATACCGGCCCCTGGAGGCAACTGCGGCAGTAGTCCCAGCCTTCTCCGCCGGGTTCTTTCACCGGCACCACGCAGCTACAGCACACACCGATGCCGCAGGCCATGGGGGCTTCCAGCGAAAGCAGGCATCGCACGTGGTGTTGCTGGGCGATTCGGGCCGCCTGGACCATCATCGGCTCCGGCCCGCAGCAAACCACCAGCGTTCCCGCCCGGTGGCTCTCCTGCCGGAGCACCCGCTGCAGCAACTCGGTCACTCGCCCCGGATGTCCGGCGGTGCCGTCGTCGGTGCTGATGTGGACCTGGACCCCCAGGCTGCGGAACACCTCCAGCCCTGCAAGCAGCGAGGCGGTGCGGGTGCCGTAGCAGAGCGTGACGCGCTGCGCTCGGGCCGCTCGTGGTTTCGGGCCGTACCGGGCCTTGCCCAGGTACTCTTTGGCCAAGGCGGGAAAAGGGGTTTGCCCGATCCCCCCGGCCACCATCACCAGGTGCTCCACTTCCAGGGCGGGGAAACCGTTTCCCAGCGGTCCCCACACCTCCACCAGCTCGCCGCGACGGAGGCGGCGCATGGCGCGGGTCATCTTCCCCACCACCAAGTAGCCCAGCTCCACGTAACGCAGCTGCCCCGTGGAATCCGCCGCGGCATCCCACAGGGCAAAAGCTCGCCCCAGCAGCGGGTCGGTGGTGCCGGGGATGCGGAGCATGAGGAACTGCCCGGGCACGGCGGTCCGGGCCACCGAGGGAGCATCCAGCCGGAGCAGAAAAGTGTCCAGGGCCAGCGGGCGATTGGACACGACCCGCACCTGGCCAAAGAAGGGGGTCGGAGTTTTGCGGCCGGGGGCCGCTGGGGCTTGCTGCGCCATCATCTGGCCGGAAAAGGAAGGGCAAACGAGACGAAAAAGCCCCGCTCGGCGCAGGGAACCACCGTCGGGGCCGGGGATGGGCGGGCAGGGAAGCGGCTCAACCCAACCGCTTGCCCACTTCCTCCACCAGTTGGTTTTCGTCGGGAAACTCGCCCGTCTGGAGCTTGGAATAGATCAAATCCCCGTTGGCCGACAGCTCAAAGCAGCCGCCGCCGGAAGGGACCAGCTCCAGGGATTGGATCTTTTGCTTGTAGGTCGTGAGCAGTTGGCTCGCCAAACTGACGGCCCGGGGCTCGTAGTTTCACTGCGCACAGTATTCCAGGCGTAGCTTCATGGCAGCTTTCTCCTGGGGAGGGAGGTTGAGGATTCCACCGGCCTCGGGGGGAGGCACGGCACTAGCGCTTTTTGGTCTTTTTGGTTCCCTTGGCTTTTCGGGCCGGGGTGGATTTTTTCTTCTTTCCGGCCGCCGTGGAGCTTTTGCCGGAGCTGCGGGAACTTTTCTTGCCACCTTTGCCGAAAACCCGCTCCCAGTTCTCCGAATACTTCCGCGTGCTGCCGGTATGGGTGACGGTCATGGCTCGGATCCTCCTGCAACGGGGGACCTGACACACCTTCCACCCAAGCCAGTGGCTGCAAGCCGGGCAACCCCTGCCCGGTGCAGCACTTCGCTGGTCAACATACCCCTGGCCGGGCCGGATTTCAAGCGGCCCCCTGCCACGCCGGAGACCTTCCCCGCGGGCGCTTCCCCCTGGAAAGCCCTTTCCCCGGCCGCAGCTAGCAGCCGGGTGGTTTCTCCCCGGCCGCAACGTGCGTAAACTTGCATGAGGCGTTCCTGGACTTCCATCCCCGGCGGTCCCTGCCGCAACGCATCTTTTCCCGAAAATCGCCCCCATGGCCGAGCAACCTTTCGTGCAACTACAGCACCTCACTCACTGCTACGGCCCCACCGTGGCCTTGCAGGATGTGTCGTTGCGGCTTTGCCCGGGCACAATCGGCCTGGTGGGCAACAACGGGGCGGGCAAGTCCACGCTGTTGAAGATTCTGCTGGGGATGCTCCGGCCCACCCGGGGCCGGGTGGAAGTGTTCGGCGTGCCGCTGCCCCAAGCCCGAGGGCAGCTTCGCCGCCGCTTCGGCTACCTGGCCGAAGCCACCGCCGTGCTGCCGCTGCTGCGCGGGGTGGAGTACGTGGCCCTTTCGGGACAGCTTTACGGAATGTCCCGGCGGCAGTCGTTCCGCCGGGCGCACGAGGTGTTGGGCTACGTGGGCCTGGGGGAGCTACGTTACCGCCGCGTGGACGAATACTCCCGCGGCAACCTCCAGCGGCTCAAGCTGGCCGCCGCGCTGGTGCACGACCCCGAGGTGCTGCTGCTGGACGAGCCGACCAACGGGCTGGACCCTCCGGGCCGCGAGGCCATGCTGGCGCTGTTGCAGGACCTGATTGCCCAGGGACGCAAAAGCGTGCTTTTGTGCACGCACTTGCTGGGAGATGTGCAGCGGCTGTGCCGGCACGTGGTCATGCTGGCCCGAGGGCGCGTGGTGTACGACGGCCCCCTGGCCCCCCTGCTCCAGCAGCAAGGGGCCCAATGGCACCTGCGCTGGCGCGGCCCGGGCGAGCCGTGGCTTGCCTGGCTGCGCCGTCAAGGGGTGCAGGTAGAGCCCAGCCAGAACAACTCCCACCCTGGGGCGCTACTCACCCTGCCGGCGGGTTGGGACACCCGGCGCTTGTTCCAATCGGCCGTGGAACACCAGGTGGTGATCCAGACGCTTGCCCCGGTGGAGCGGGACCTGGAAAGCGTGTTTTTGCACCTGGCCCGGAACGACTCCCCCGCCCCAAGCCCCGCAGCGGAATCCCGAGACGAGGCACCCCCATGCCCATCGACATAGCTCACTACCACGGCTGGAGCGGCCGGTTGCGAGGCCCCTGGTACTCCTCGCTGGCCGTGGCCCGCGCCACGCTGCGGCAAGTGTTCCGCCGCAAGCTGCTCTGGGTGCTGCTGGCCCTGGGGCTGTTCAACTTCCTGCTCTACTTCGCCTTGATCTACGCCAGCACGCAGTTTCCCCGAGTGGGCGACCGGCTGCTGGAGCGGATGGACTTCGTCGTGCGGCCCGACGCCCAGCAACGAAACGGCTACTTGCGGTTCATCGAGCAGCAGGGGCTGGTGGTGATGATGCTCTTGGCCTTTGCCGGCAGCGTGCTCATCGGGGGCGATTTTCGCCAGCGCGGCGTGGCTTTTTATCTGGCCCACGGGCTGCACCCGGTGCACTATCTGGCCGGCAAGTGGCTGGCCGTGGCGGGGCTGCTGGCCCTGGTAACCGCTCTGCCGGCCCTGGTACTGTTCCTGGAATACGGCCTGTTTACCAACGACTGGCACTACTGGTGGGACAATCGGGCGGTGATCTGGTCGGTGCTGGGCTACACGCTGGTGATGGCCGTGGTGCTGGGCGTGCTGCTGCTGGCCCTGGGGGCGTGGCTGCACAAGACCGTGCCGATTGCCATCACCTGGACCAGCCTGCTTGTGCTCTCCGGGGCGGTGGCCGGGCAGTTGGCCTCCAGCACCGGCAACCGTGACTGGCTGCTGCTGAACCTGTGGCGCAACGTGCGGGTGGTGGGGCGCTGGTTTTTCGGGTTTTATCCCCGGCCTGAAGATCGCCTGCTGGCTCCCTGGGCGGCGGGGATCCTGGCCGGACTGGTGGCCTTGTGCCTGGGCTTTTTGTGGTGGCAACTGGTGCGC
>JALSGI010000224.1 GCA_026982835.1 Planctomycetota bacterium
CCAGCATATCGACCGTGGGCAGATGCCAGGGGGCACGGCCAGCGGACCAGTTGCGGGCGATCATCCCGTGCACGGCCGCCTTGGAGCCGAAGGCTCCCAGGAAAGGACGCCCCAGCCCCCAACCGCGCAAGGCCACGGCCAGCACTGCCAGTGCCGCCAGCAGGGCCAGCATACGCCTGCGGGGGAAAATCGCGTGCCGGGAGAAGCAACAGGCCGCATCCATGCCGTTTCTGCCGAAAGACGAGAAAAACTTTGACGATTGTAGGGGTTGTTCGCCCGATATTAGCCATGACCCCCACCGGGTCCAGAGCAATCCCCCTTGCCCCTTCGAGTGCTGGCAGGAACCAGGCGATGAAACGCATGCTTGCAGGCGCGATGTTGGCCGTGCTGCTTTGGAGCACTGGCAGCGGATGCTGCACGTGCCGGGCTCCGTACGACTACTGCGGGCCGACCTTCTCCGGCTGCGGCGATGCGTGCTGGTCGCACGAGCGGATGGGCTCGGCGTTTACCTCCTACAGCTCTGCCGTGCCGGAGACGGCTCCCGCCGAAGCAGCCCCCGCCGAGTCGGTACCTGCGGCCCCGGCACAAAACCGGCCCGATGCCTAGCCCCTCGGGAAAGCCGCAAAGCCTGTCTAAAGCTCGAAACAAGTTGCGAAACACGGCCAGCCGCATGCGTGAGCACGCGGTTGTTTTAAGCCGTACCGATTGTTGCTTTGTTTGGAGCAACCGGGAGCTCGTGCTCCCGGCTCGCTGTTGGGTGTGTTTACGTGTTGGCCAGCCGCGTGCGTGAGCACGCGGTTGTTTACGCAGTGGTTGTACGTTTCATCAACCGCCGGCTCACGCCGGCGGCTCGCCGATTGCAAAAACCGGCGCTTGTTCCGGCTTCGGTGCGGAAGCACTCAGTGGCGAGCCCCCGGCTTTAGCCGGGTACGTGTTTAGCCAGCTAGCAGCCGAGTCTATCGACGCCGCAGGCGTCGCACTCTTGTAGCCGGGGGTCGTCAGACCCCCGGAAGGCAGCGTTTTTCCTTGTCCTTGAGCATCCCGAAGGGATGCCAGATGAAGGAACGGTCCGTTGGTTTCTGGCACCCCTGCCGGGGTGCTGGGTATGGTTATGGCCGTGCTTTCCGGTGGTCTCCGCTTCGCTACGACCACCGGCTACAAGACTGGCAAGCCTTCGGCTTGCTTTTGCTCTGGGGGCGCTTCGTCTTATGCTGGCACGCTAAACACGTACTTAGAGCTTATCCGAAAAATACTCCGGCCTCACGATTGCGGCACGTCATTGGATTTTTCGGATAGGCACTTAGCCGGGGGAGAGCCAAGAAAAAACGCATGTCGATCTTCTCCGCCGACTGAAGTCGGCGGCTCGCCGATTCGAGAATAAGCGCTTATTCTTGCTGCGGAGCGGAAGCTCCGGCGCACGGCGCAGGCCGCACGCCGCAAGCCGATTCGGTTTCTCCCCCCGCTAACGCGGGGGGCTCTTGTTGGGCAAGTTAACGCTTTTTCTTGCATCGGAGCGGAAGCTCCCAGTGGCCGCGGCCCTGCCGCCTCCCCGCACTGACGTGCGGGGCTCTGTATCCCTTCAAGCCCTCAAGCCTCCATCCCCCAAGCCCTCTCACTGTGGCAGCATTGTCAGGGGATTTTTGCGGTTTTCCAGCGGGAATCGGGCCGGACCGCGCAGGCGGTGCGACTCGAACACGGCCACGATCATCTCGGTGGCGGCCCGGGCTTCGTAGATGTTGCTCTCCGGCTGCGTGTCGGTCTCGATGGCCCGAATCAGGTCCTTGACCGCCAGCACGTTGCCCCCGTGCAAGCCGAGGTCTTTGAGAGTCTCGGGCTTGCCCACCCCCTGGGAAGAAACGTCCAGCCACCGCTTGCCGCTTCGTCCCGGGGACCAGGAGCTGTCCGGGAGCAGCTTCACCGGGGGCAGGTAGCCGGTGTGCAGCTCTAGCACCCCGGCGGTGCCGTAGATGGTGAGTCCGAAGCGGCTGGGGCGTCCTCGGGCCTGGCGTTGCGAGGCAAAATAAGCGGTGGCCCCGTCTTCCAGGGCGTACATGGCCGCCACGTTGTCCCCGGCCAGCGGGCCGATGCCTTCGTTGCCTTCGGCCACGTCGCGGCGGGTAACGTGGTGGCCTTGTTGCATCACGCGGGCCATGCACCACTGGGGCCGGGCGCCCAGGGCGCGCATGAGATCGAAGATGTGCGTGCCCAGCACCCACAGGTCTTCCCCGCCGCCGCGATGGTCTTCCTTGCCTCGCCCGCGAAACTCCAGCACCCGGCCCAGGCGGCCCGAGGCCAGAATCTCCCGCACCACCGGCAGCTTGGGGCTGTAGCGGGTCTGGTGGGCGATGGCCAGCTTGACGTGGTGCCGCTGGCAGGCGGCGATCATCCGGTCGGCTTCTTCCAGGGTGCGGCACATGGGTTTTTCCAGGTAGATGTGACAGCCGTGCTCGGCGGCGGCCAGGACCATCTGGCAGTGCTGGTCGATCCAGCGGGGAGCCACGGCCACGATGTCCAGCTTTTCTTTTTCCAGCATTTGCCGGTAGTCGCGGTAGCCGCGTTGGGCACCGGTGCGTTTGACGGTGCGGGCCAGGCCGTCCTTGTGCGGATCGGCCACGGCCACCACCTGGCAGCCCGGCACCTCAAGCCACACCCGGTCCAGCCCGTGCCCGTAGTTGCCCCGGCCCGTATGACCGATCACCCCCACGCGATAGTTGCGCTGCATGGAGCGGCCCTCCTGCCAAAGCGAGGGAAGAGGAGCGTTCGGAGATATGTAAGCGTTATAAACAAAGAACGCTGCCAGTGCGAACGCGCGGGGCTGTTTCTCCTTCTCCGCGGGCTTGCGGTGCGCGGCTCGCCGTTTGGTGTGTTTACGTGTTGGCGAGCCGCGTGCGTGAGCACGCGGTTGTTTACGCAGTGGTTGTACGTTTCATCAACCGCCGGCTCACGGCGCGCGGCTCGCCGATTGCAAGAATTGGCGCTTGTTCCGGCTTCGGTGCGGAAGCACCCAGTGGCGAGCCCCCGGCTTTAGCCGCCCGAAGAGCCAAGAAAAAACGCATGTCGATCTTCTCCGCCGACTGAAGTCGGCGGCTCGCCGATTCGAGAATAAGCGCTTATTCTTGCTGCGGAGCGGAAGCTCCGGCGCACGGCGCAGGCCGCACGCCGCAAGCCGATTCGGTTTCTCCCCCCGCTAACGCGGGGGGCTCTTGTTGGGCAAAGTTAACGCTTTTTCTTGCATCGGAGCGGAAGCTCCCAGTGGCCGCGGCGTGGCCGTTCTCCGCCAGCTGACGGCGCGCGGCTGGCTGCTGCATCGTTCCTGCCCGGGGCGGCCCCTACGGCAGCAAAAACACCAGCCCCGTGGCCACCCCGCCTTCATACAACGCTCCGCGGAGGCTGATCGGCACCGGATAGAGCAGCTTCGGGGCACAGCTGCCCGGCCGGTAGTAGCCCAACGGATAGACGCACTCGCCCGGAGAGTTCAGGCCCATCTGGTAAGGCAGCGTGAGGATGTTGGCAAAGAAGTGGGCTCCCGAGATGAACGGCTGCACTACGGGTCCGTGACTGTGCCCGTAGCGCTCCAGGGCCACCTCCTCGAAGTAAAGCGGCTTGTGGCAAAGCGAGGAGGCTTTCCAGTGGAACACCAGCTCCGGCCAACTGCGGCCCAGGTAGTGGTCCTCAAACAGCGGGCAATCGGTGGGGAGCAGGCCTTGCGGTTCGTCCAGGCTCAGCGACACTTCCGTTAGCGGCCGTTCCAGCTCTTTGCGGCCGTAGCACTTTTGCTCGAACTTGGCCCCTTGGGCCAAAAGGCCCGGATCGAACGGCTGGGGGGTGTCCGGCTGCCGGGGCGGGGGCAACTGGTCGGTGCGCATCGGCAGCGGCTCCTGCTGCACGGCCTGGATCAGAAGCGGCCGCACCGTATCGCCGGGAGCGGTTGCATTGGAGTCGCCCGAGGCGCTGACCGGGCGCACGTAGCGGAGCTTGCGTTGCTTGCCGGCGGCGGTGGAGATCAGCCGCAGCGTGGTGCGGTTGCTGCGCGTGGCGGCCTGGATTGCCGGGGGGAGGCTTTTTTTCACCTGGGGAGCGGTTTTTCCACTTGCCGGGGAGGGGGCCGAGATCGTCGTGGCCCGCCCCGGACGCCGCCACTGGAGTTTTTCCCCGGCTGCGGCAGCAGCAACCAGCAGCGCCCAGGCGACCACGGCCAGCCCCAGGGGCGTGCTAATAGCGCTCGCTGGGCCGCTCCAGCGTGTAGTTGGGGGCTTCTTGAGTGATGATGATGTCGTGGGGATGGGATTCCCGAACCGAGGCTGCCGAGACTTGGATGAAGCGTGCATTGCTTCGCAACTCCTCAATC
>JALSGI010000225.1 GCA_026982835.1 Planctomycetota bacterium
GCGTTCACCTTCACGGCCAGCTACAACCGTCAGCGGGAAGTGCAGACCCGCGGCGTGCCCACCACCCGATTCCAGGAAACCGACGTAACCACCGTGGGCTTGCAGATGGTGGGGGCCAAGGACCTGGGCGGCTTGGGCAAGATCGTCACCGGCGTGGACTGGTACCACGACGACGTGGACTCGGCCTTCGGCGGCACCGCCCCGGGGCCGATCATTCCCGACGACGCCTACTACGAACGCATCGGCTGGTTCTTGAGCTGGGAAGTGTGGATCACCCAGCGCCTGGCCATGCATAGCGGCGTGCGATATGAAAACATCGACCTGGCCGCCACGCCCGTCATTGATGGAAATCCCCAGCCCATTACACCCAGCTACCACGACTGGATCGGCCAGATCGGTCTGATCTATGAACTCACCCCGGAAATCCACCTGGTGGCCACGCTGGCCGAAGGGTTCCGCGCCCCCAACCTGGACGAGCTGACGGCCAACAATCCCAACGTGCTTCAGCAAGGCCAGGACCTGCCCAGCCTGGGCCTGGTGCCCGAGCAATCGCTGCTGTACGAAGTGGGCATCAAGACCAATTTCCCCCGCTTGCGCACCCAGACGTTCGTTTACTGGATCGACCTGGACAACAACATCGTGCCCATTTCGGCCGGGCCGAACCAGTTCCGCCGGGCCAACCAGGATTCGTTCATCCAGGGCGTGGAGTTCGACGGGGAATACCTGCTCTACGGCGGGTGGAGCATCTACGGCAACTTCTGGTACACCTACGGGATCAATGAATTGACCAACGCTCCCTTGAGCCGCATCCCGCCCACCCAGGGCATCCTGGGGCTGCGCTGGCGGGACCGCTGCCTGCGGGGCTACTTCAGCATCTACACCTGGCTGGTCCGCCGCCAGGATCGCTTGGATCCGGTCCGCGACTTGTCCGATGAGCGCATCCCCATCGGCGGCACGCCCGGCTACGGCACGCTCAACATCCGCTGGGGGCGCGTGTTCGGGGCCTGGGACCAGCATCGGGTGAGCATTTCCATAGAAAACCTCACCGACAAGGCCTACCTGGTCCACGGATCAGGGGTTTTCGGAACGGGCATCACCGGCCGTTTCGGTTACACGTTCCGATATTGAGCAAATTGTGCCGGATGCGGTTGCTCCGCAGACCGGATACCTCATAATAAGGGCGGCCTGCCAGGGGGAGGGCTGCCCTTTCCTTTTTAGATTCTCCGCTTGTTGGCTTGCGGGTTCCCTATGCCTCGGTCTGTCCACTTGAACGGAATTACGGTCATCGAGCTGGACCCCCAGTACGGTGCCTTGGACGAAGACGCACTGCAACAATTGGATCGGTTGCTGGCGGAGCTGACCGCGGGCGATGCGGTTCCTTGTCTCCTGTTGGACGGCTCATCCACCCGGTTCGTCGATTCCAACTTCCTGGAGGTACTGATCCGCTACTGGAAGCGGATCAGCCAGCGCGGGGGACGCCTGGCCCTGTGCAGCCTCTCCCCCGAGTGCCGCGAAGTGGTCCAGGCCACGCGCCTCCACACCCTCTGGCCCATCTTCCCCAACCGCCAGGAAGCCCTGGAACACTTGCAGCATCTAAAAAATCGGTAAGCGCTCACCCTATGAGGCAAACCGGTTCCAGCAACAAGCCCCCCTGTGGCTTCCCGCCTTCCATGCCGGGGGCTGCGGATGCCACTCGTCCTTTTTCCACCCGGGTACTACAATGAAGCACCCGCAGAATTAGGGACTCCTGCCCCCTGGATCGCGGACGCGTTCGGCTGTATGGAGAAGGAACTGTTTCCATGACCGCCCGCAGGATGGTCGTCACCGCCGCCTTGCCCTATGCCAACGGGCACATCCACATCGGCCACCTGGTCGAGTACATCCAGACCGATATCTGGGTGCGGTTCCAGAAGCTGCGCGGCCATCGGGCCATCTATATCTGCGCCGACGATACGCACGGCACGGCCATCATGCTGCGGGCCCGCCAGGAAGGCCGAAGCGAAGAAGAACTCATTGCCGACATGCAGCAGGCCCACGTGCGCGACTTTGCCGGCTTCGACATCCACTTCGACAACTACGGCTCCACCCACAGCCAGGAGAACCGCGAGCTTTGCCAACGCTTCTGGCAAGCCCTGCGCGAGGCCGGGTTGGTGTACGAAAAAGAGGTGGAGCAGCTCTACGACCCCCAGGCCCAGACCTTCCTGGCCGATCGCTTCGTCCGCGGCACCTGCCCGCGGTGCAAGGCCCCAGGCCAGTACGGCGACAGTTGCGAGTCCTGCGGGGCCACCTACAGTCCGGCCGAGCTGATCGACCCGCAAAGCACCATCTCCGGGGCCCGGCCCGAGCCGCGGCGGGCCAAGCACCTGTTCATCCAGATCGAAAAACTCCATGACTTTCTGGAACAGTGGACCCAGCAGGACGAACACCTCCAGCCCGAGGTGGCCAACTACCTCAAAGGCCATTTCCTCAACCAGCCGCTTCGGGACTGGGACGTTTCCCGCCCGGCGCCCTATTTCGGTTTTGAGATTCCCGACTACCCGGGCCACTACTGGTACGTGTGGTTCGACGCCCCGATTGGCTATCTGGCTTCCACCTGGCAGTGGTGCAAGCGGCACGGGGAGGACTTCGACCACTGGTGGCGCAATCCCGAGACGGAAATCCACCACTTTATCGGCAAGGACATCACCTACTTCCACACCCTGTTCTGGCCGGCCATGCTCCATGTGGCCGGGTTCAATCTGCCCACCAAGGTGCACATCCACGGCTTTTTGACCGTGGGCGGGGAAAAGATGTCCAAGAGCAAGGGCACGTTTGTCATGGCCTCCACCTACCTGAAGCACTTGGACCCCGCCTACCTGCGCTACTACTACGCCACCAAGCTCACGCACAAAGTGGACGACCTGGACCTGAACCCCGAGGAGTTCGTCCAGCGAGTCAACGCCGACCTGGTGGGCAAGGTGGTCAATCTGGCCAGTCGCACGGCCCGGTTCGCCCACGCCACGGGGCTTTCGCCCACCTACCCGGAGGACCAGGGGCTTTTTGCCGCCGGCGTGGAGCAAGGGGAGCGCATTGCCGCAGCCTACGAGCAGGGTAACTACAACCAGGCCATGCGGCTGGTGATGGAACTGGCCGATCGGGCCAATGCCTACGTGGAGAGTCGCCAGCCCTGGCAACTGGCCAAACAGCCCGACAAGGCCCAGCAGCTCCAGGACACCTGCACCGTGGGGCTGAACCTGTTCCGGCAAATCGCCGTCTATCTGGCCCCGGTGCTCCCTCGGCTGGCCGAGCAGACCGGAGAGCTTCTTGGAGAACCGATCACCCGCTGGCAGCAGGCCGCCGAGCCGCTTACTGGCACCCCGGTAGCTCGATTCCGGCACATGCTGAAACGGGCCTCATTGGAGCAGGTGCATGCCATGTTCGAGGAAAGCAAGCAGGCCGAGAGCGAAACTTCTTCCCCGGCCGGGGGTTTCCAAGACAGCGACGAGCCGCTTCGGCAGGAGCCGCTGGTGGCCGAGCACTGCACCTTCGAGCAGTTCACCAAAATTGACCTCCGCGTGGCCCGCGTGGTGGCCGCCGAGGACGTCAAGGAATCAAAAAAACTGCTGCGGCTTACGCTCAACCTGGGCGGCCAGGAAACGCGGCAAGTGCTGGCCGGGATCAAAGGCGTGTATCGGCCCGAGGAATTGGTGGGCCAGTTGGTGATCTGCTGCGCCAACTTGCAGCCGCGGAAGATGCGGTTCGGCACCAGCGAAGGCATGGTGCTGGCCGCCGGCCCGGGCGGCAAGGAGATTTACTTGCTGCGGCCCGACTCGGGAGCCAAGCCCGGACAGCGGGTACACTAGCTGGGCAAAAGCAGCAAGCCGCCGACATGGTATGTGTTTGACGGGCTATCCAGGACATTGTACTGGAGGAGCTTGCTGGTGAGTAAGCGCCCAACAAAACGAACACTCTTTTCCGCTTCGGCGGCTCGGCCGCGACCTCGCCCTTCCGTTGTGCGAACCGACGCTTGTTCTTGCCTCGGAGCGGAAGCTCCCTGGGAGGGCGAACCTCCTGGTGAGCCGCAGGTTCACGATGCGCGTCGCTTCCCACAAACGCGCTTTGTTCTTGCCCGGTGCGGCAGCACCTCCTCATCCCCTCAAGCCTCCAAGCCTCCAAGCCCTCCCCGGGCTCCAAGTCCGGGGCTCGCCAAAGCGAGAAAAAACGCCGACTCGCACGCCAACCGGCGAGCCGCCGGCTTACGCCCGCGGTTGAACAGCGAGCCGGGAGCGTCAGCTCCCGGAGAAGACAAGCAGAAGCGTTTTTCCAGCTTTCCCCGGGCTCCAAGTCCGGGACTCG
>JALSGI010000226.1 GCA_026982835.1 Planctomycetota bacterium
GCTCCGCACAGGGGGCACTGGCACCACGCGGGACGTTTTTCCCGGGGGGAAAGGGCCACCCGCACCAAGTAGCCGCACTCCGGGCACAGGCGCCGGTAGCCGCCGCCCCAGTAGTGCGGCAGCATCGAGGGTCCCTGCACGCGGTGCCAGGAAAGGACCAGCCCGCGGGCTCCCAGCAGCACTGCCGTGCCCAGCAGCACCGCTTCGCAGACGAAACGTAGGGTTCTGGCAACCATACCGGCAGTCTATCGCCGCCGGGGGCAGAAAAGCCAGCAGAGGTGTGCGGAGAACCCAGGTAGCTTCTTTCCGGCTTACGCTCCCGGCTCGCTGTTGAACCGCCGGCTGACGGCGCGCGGCTCGCCACACCTCCAAGCCCTCAAGCCTCCAAGCCCTCCGCCGACTAAAGTCGGCGGCTCGCCGGTTGCAAGAAGAAACGCTTTTTCTTGCATCGGAGCGGAAGCTCCGGCGCACCAGCGCACGGCGCAAGCCGCAAGCCGTTCCTGCTCCTCCCCCCGCTGACGTGCGGGGCTCTTCCATTCCTCCAAGCCTCCAAGCCCCCAAGCCTCCACGCCCTCGGAGCGGAAGCTCCGCCGCAAGACCCAAGACCCACGACCCAAGACCCCCTTCACTCCTCCGGCACGTAGATCACCTCGCCGGTTTTGAGCCGATAGGCCGTGCCCAGCTTTTCCCCCTCGCCGCTGAGGCGCTTGCGGCTGATGCGATAGCGCTCCAGGCGCCGCCCCCGCTTGCGGATGATCTCCATCTGCTCGGTGCCGGGGTTCTTGACCAGGGTGACATCGCGGTTTTGCAGTACCTCGGGCAGTCCCAGGTAGGAGATCAGCGAAACCATGAACGCCAGAGCGAACACCACGCCCAGGTCGAAGAAGTTGGCCACCCCTTCCAGCGGATCGGCCGTTTCATCCCCCAGTCGTCTCAGGCGTCGCATCGGGCGTCTCCAGGCGTTGCAGGAGGAACTCCACGTCGCTTAGGTCTTGCATGTACCAGTGGCGGCGGACCAGGTGCATGGCAAAGGCCAGCCCGCCCACCAGCAGCCCAAGCACCGTGGTGGTGAAAGCCACCACCAGCTTGGCCGAGAGCGTGGCGATGTCGCCCTGGGATAAGGCCACCAGGGCCGGCCCCAGCGGGATGAGCGTGCCGGCCAGTCCGAGGATGGGCCCCAGCCGCACGGCCAGGCTCAGCCGGGCCAGCAGCCGCTCGGCCAGCAGTTGCAGGTCGTCAAGCGTCTTTTCTCGGTCGGCTTGCGGCTGGCCCAGGGCCGCCCCAGGCAAGCCGCCTGCGGGGGGCAGCTCCCCGGGCGAGATCGTCCGGCCCGGGCGGCGTTTCAGCTCTTCCACGCACTGCCGCAGTCGGGGCTGCCACCGGCGGCGCTGCCACAGCTCCCAGAGAAAGCCGCCCAAATACACGGTCACCAGCAGCACCAGGGCCAGCAGCAACACCACCACCGGCACCAGCAGCGCGCCGGAGAGCGTGTAAAGCACCTGCGTGAGCAGATCCATCAACGCGGCACCCCCCAGCCTCGCCAGGCCCCCAAGAGCACCAACAACACCAGCACCCCGGCGGCAAGCAGCATGGCCCAAGTGGTCCGCCGCGGCAAGGGCACCGGGGGCTGCTGTTGCTGGGTTTTTTCCAGCTTAGGGCCATAGACTTTTTTGCTTTGGGCAGCTTGGGCCGCCTTCTTGCCAGCCGAGGCCCGTACTGCCTGCGAATAACGCCCTGCCAGGGCCACGTCGCCTGCGGCCTGAAGTTGCTGGAGCACAAAGCGTTCCAGCGGCCGGTTGCCTCCGGTGGTCAAGCCGGCCGAAAGCCCATGCCGGGCCACCGACTGGGCGAACACCTGCGCCAGGTGTTGCACAACTTTTGCCTCCGGCTGCCAGTATCCTTTGCGCACCGCCTCCAGCATCACGGCGGCGATTTCCTGTCGGGCGTGCGGATTCACCCGGTCGAACCACTCCTCCAGGCCCAACTGGTAACGGTCCTGGATGTAGGTCTGGTAGATTTCTTCCCACACGCCGGGGCCCACGCTGCCTGGGCGGGTTACGCCCCAACCGAAGGTGTTCTTTACCAGCTCGGCCATCATGCCGGCCCCGGCGTAGTTGTGCTCCATCATGCCTCGCATCCACTTTTCGTTCAGAAGCTCGGTGCGCAGGTTGGTGGCCAGCACTTCCTCGAAGTCTCGCAAGCGGGCTCCCTGGGGGTCGCGTACATCGGCGATCAGGGCCTGGGGCTCGCGGCCGGTCAGCTTGCGCACGGCCATGCTCAGCCCGCCCAGGTACTCGTAGGCGTGGTGGTTGGACAGTTGGCTGGTCATGTTCGAGGCCCACACGCGCAGCACCGAGTCGGTGCCCTGGATGGCTTCTTCGTACAGGCCCGGGACCTTTTGCCCCCAGTGCCCGGCGGTAAACACGTAGCTCATGTTGTCGATATAGACTGCAGCGATTTCATCATCGCTGGACCAGACGCCGCTTCGGGGAACCAGGTGCAGGATGTTGGTGCCCATCGTGTTGCCCGGCTTGGTGCCGAAGATGCGGGCGGCGGCCAGGTGCTCAGCCTGCCGGGCGGCGAACCCTCGGGCAAGCAGCCGCTGGCGAAGCTGTTGGGTGCCCTGGCGCACGAGGTTGTCCGGCTCGCGGGCCGCGGCGGCCAGCCGCACGGCCTTGTCCAGCAGCCGCACGCGGGTGGGGAAGTTCTCCTTGTAGGTGCCGCCCATGGCGATGAACACATCGACGCGCCGGCGGCCAAGCTCCTCCCGGGGGATCAGCTCCACGTCCACTACCAGGCCGTTGGCGTCCCACACCGGGCGCGTGCCCAGCAGGTAGAGAATCTGCCCTTCCATCACGCCGAAGTCGCGCATGGTGTTCATGCCGTTTAAGTCGATGCCCACCTTCCGCACTTTTCGCGTGCGCAGCAGTTCATCCACCAGCTTGACAGCCACGGCCCAGGAAGCCGGGGTGGGGATCTCCTCGGGGTTCAGGGCGTAGAGGTTTCTTCCAGTGGGTACACTGGCGGGATTGCGTACTGGGTCGGGCCCGGGCCCCGGGGGCACGAAGCGGCCTTCCAACGCCCGCAGCAGGTTTTCGATTTCCAGGTCGGCCGCTTCGATGCGCCGTTTCAAGTCCCGGGCAAACTCCATGTCCTTGGCAAGCGGTGGGGGCACGGGCCGATCGCCCCACAACACGCGGTTTACCAACTGCTCGGCCTTGCGGCGAAGGTACTTGAGCCGGTCGCCGGGGAAGTGCTCCACGCTTTGGGGCACGCCTGCCACCTGGGCCAGGCGATCCAGGAACTTTTGCCCCAGGGCGGAAACCAGCCAGCCGGTCATCCGCTTCGGCTCGGGGGCCCGGCCCAGCACGTGCAATGTTTCGGGCCGCGTGGCGTTGTAAAGCTCGTGCAGGTACTGGGCCACCTGGTGGATTTCCTCGTCGTTGGCCAGACGTTCTTCAAGCCCGGAAAGCTGAAGCGTCTCGTCCAGGCGGTTTTCGCGGATCGCCTGGGTGATCTTGCGGCGAAACTCCCGCCGCAGCAGCCCCGGCTCCAGCGTCTGGAACTTGTCGATCGAATCGTGCAGGGCGAGCAAGGGGCCGCTCAAGCCCGCCTTTTCCACCGGCGGCACCAGGTGGTCCACCAGCAGGGCGTAGGCCCGGCGACGCGAAAGCGTCGCCTCGCCCAGATTGTCGGTGATCCAGAGATTCACCACCGGCAGCGTGCCCAGGCAAATATCCCCCCAGTCCTCGCCGGTAAGCCCGGCCTCTTTGCCCGGCAAAAGCTCCACCGTGCCGTGCGTGCCCCAGTGGATCACAGCATGGGGCTGCAGCTCGTGCTGAAGATACCAGTAGAAGGCCAGATAGTTGTACGGCGGAGGGACGTCGCGGGAATGCAGCAGCCGCTCGTCTTGTTTTTCGCCGCGCAAGGGCAGGCAGCCCAGCCACACGTGGCCTAGGTCCACCCCGGGCAGCACAAAATGGGGTTGGCCGTTTCGTGTGACCACCATCAGCTTGCCCGGCGGGGGGCCGAAGTGTTTTTCCAGCGCCTGGCGGTGGTGTTCTTTCAGGTGCTGGTCCATCCAGCGGCGGAACTTCTCCAGCGACACCAGCACCACGCCCGGCTGATCGGCCAGGCGCTCTAGCTCCTCCGGGACCCAGGGGCCCAGGTTCCGCCCGCTGCGGCGTATCCAGGAGATCAGCTCGGCTTCGTCCCGGGGGAGCCGCGTCACCCGCCAGCCGCGTTTCTGGAGCCGGGGCAGAAAGCGGACCAGGCTCCGCGGGGCGTCGAGAAACGCCCCGGTGGGACTGCCTCGCATCAGG
>JALSGI010000227.1 GCA_026982835.1 Planctomycetota bacterium
CCGCGCCTGGCCCACGGCATTGCCCAGGTTCTGGCTCCCGTCGCTCACCACCACCACGCGGCGCATGGTCCCCTCGGGGAACGAAGCGGCAGCCAGCTTCATGGCCGCTTCCAGGTTGGTCGATTCGGGATTGATGAGGCTTTCGATCCGCTCGGGCAGTTGCAACGATTCGTCCAGGGGGGGCAGCTCCATGGCCGCGTCGCGGCCAAAGACGATCACGCCCACCCGGTCGGTCCCCTGCCGGTGCTCGGCGATGGCCCGATTCACCGCCCGGATCATCGCCCGGCGCTGCTGCTGCGGGATGCTGAGCGATTGATCCAGCAGGTAGATGACGGTCATCTGGTCGCTGCGGCGCACCAGTTGCGGCTCGCACAAGGCCAGCACCAGCAGCACGAACACCGCCGTTCTCAGCAGCAAGGCCAGCCAACGGCGTACCGGCCCAAGCGTGCCCAGGTGCCGCAGCCCGTACCACCAAAAAAGCGGCAACAGGCCCAGCAGCACCAGGAACCCGGGAGCATCCAGTGCCAGCGACCAGGAGGACATCGGCAACCCAACAGGCCCACTTGCGACAAGGAAACCGGTAGTCTTTGACCTTACCCGGAAGCAGCGGTTGTGGCAAACCGGCCATGCCGTCTCCCCCTCGCTTACGCGGGGGAGCTGACGCCGGCGGCTTGCCGTTCAACCGCCGGCTCACACCGGCGGCTCGCCGGTTGCAAAAACCGGCGCTTGTTCCGGCTTCGGTGCGGAAGCACCGCCGCAAGGCGCACGCCGCACGCCGCAAGCCGATTCTCGCCGTCTCCCCCCGCTTACGCGGGGGGCTCTTGGTTGTGCAAGTGGACGTTCGTTCTCACTTCGGTGCGGAAGCACCCACCTCAAGACCCAAGACCCACGACCCAAGACCCAGACACTGACGTGCGGGGCTCCCTCCACACCCTCAAGCCCCCACGCCTCCAAGCCCTCCGCGGGCTTACGCCCGCGGCTCGCCACTCCTCCGCCAGCTGAAGCTGGCGGCTCGCCGTTCAACCGCCGGCTCACACCGGCGGCTCGCCGATTGCAAAAACCGGCGCTTGTTCCGGCTTCGGTGCGGAAGCACCGCCGCAAGGCGCACGCCGCACGCCGCAAGCCGATTCTTGCCGTCTCCCCCCGCTGACGCGGGGGGCTCTTGGTTGTGCAAGTGGACGTTCGTTCTCACTTCGGTGCGGAAGCCCCCACCTCAAGACCCAAGACCCACGACCCAAGACCCAGACACTGACGTGCGGGGCTCTGTATCCCTCCAAGCCCTCAAGCCTCCAGGCCCCAAGCCTCCCGCGGCTGAAGCCGCGGGCTCGCCCAAGACCCAAGGCTCCGCCGACTGAAGTCGGCGGCTGGCCGCGTTCAGTCCGGCATACAGGCTTCGCCCCAAAGACGCCGCAAGGCCGTCATGCCCACCTCGGCCAACTGCAACACCGGCACCTGCCACAGGTGCGGGTTCATCACCTCCAGCGACACCGTGCCCTGGTAGCCCAACTGTTGCAACTGGGCCACCAGTTCGCCGATAGGAAAGTCCCCTTCGCCGGGGAGGATGCGGTCGGCGTCGCGGGCCAGCTCCCGCACCGGCCCGGCCACGTCGCACAACTGCACGTGGAACAGGTTTTCGGGACGCAGGTAAGCCAGGTCCTCGGTTTTGCTGGGGCCGGTGAAAAAGTGCAGTGCGTCCAGGCAGATGCCCAGGGCCGGGTGGTTCAGTTGCTCCACCACCGCAGCGGCCGTCTGGAGATTGTTGCCGAAGGTGCTTCGGGCCTGGAACTCGAGCGCCACCCGCAGCCCCCACCGCTGGGCCTGCTCGGCCGCTTGTTGGAGCCGGCCCAGGAACTGCTCCACCTGCTCGCCTTCGACCGGCTGGTCCGCGTCGGCTGCCAGCACCAGCACCTGCACGCCCAGGGCCTGGGCCAGCTGGAGCCGCCGCAAGAAGTGGGCCCAATGCTCCTGGAAGGCCCGGGCGTCCCGCGTGAAAAAACCACCCTGGTAACTGGCCACCGGGGCGGCCAGCTCGTGGCGCCGCAACAGTTCGGCCAGTTTGGCCACCGAGTGGTGCTGCAGGTAGGTTTCCACCTTGCCCCACCACAGCTCCACCGCTGGGCAGGCGGCTTGGGCCATCTGCCGCAGGTCTTCTTCCAGGGGCCAGGGCAGGGTGCACACCTGGCTGATGGCAAGCTGCACTTGGGACACGCTACGGCTCCGGGGCTTGCAGTCGGGCCTGGATTTCGTCCCAGCACTGGTCGATCTTCACCCGGTACTGCTTCAGCGTATCGCGGTCGCGGATGGTCACGGTGCGGTCGTCCAGCGTCTGCCCGTCCACGGTGATGCAAAACGGCGTGCCCGCCTCGTCCTGGCGGCGGTAGCGCCGGCCCACGGCCCCCTTCTCGTCGTAGAAGCAAGTGGTGTGCTTCTTGAGCTGGGCGTAGATGTCGCGGGCAATTTCGACCATTCCTTCTTTTTTGACCAGCGGGAACACGGCCACTTTGATCGGGGCCAGGCGGGGATGGAACCGCATCACGGTGCGGGATTGCAGCTTGCCCTTGTCGTCCGGGGCCTGGTCCTCGTCGTAGGCTTCGCAGAGGAAGGCCAGCGCGGCCCGATCCGCTCCCGCCGAAGGCTCCACCACGTGCGGCACGTACCGCTGGCCGGTGGTTTCATCGCGGTAGGTAAGGTCCTTGCCGCTGCCGCGCCAGCGGGGCTTGCCGTCCGGGCCAAGCTCCACCTGCAAGGGATTGGTGTTCGGATCGAGTTTGCCTTCCATGTGGCTGCGCAGGTCGAAATCGCCCCGGTGGGCGATCCCCTCCAGCTCGCCGAACTTGCCGGGCGGAAGGAACGGAAAGGCGTACTCGATGTCGGCCGTGCCCGTGGAGTAGTGGCTCAGCTCCTCCGGCCCGTGCTCCCGCAGCCGCAGCCGCTCGGAAGCCAGCCCCAGCGACACGTACCACTGAAACCGCCGGTTGCGCCAGTACTGGTACCACTGCTGGGATTGATCGGGATGGCAGAAAAACTCGATCTCCATCTGCTCGAACTCGCGGGAACGGAATGTAAAGTACCGCGGTGTAATCTCGTTGCGGAAGCTCTTGCCCACCTGGGCGATGCCAAAGGGAATCTTCACCCGCGTGGAATCCAGCACGTTCTTGAAGTTGACAAAGATTCCCTGGGCCGTCTCCGGGCGAAGGAACGCGGCGCTGTCCTCCCCGGCCAGCGCGCCCACGTAGGTTTTGAACATCAGGTTGAACTCGCGCGGCTCGGTCAGCGTGCCCAGCTCCTTGGCGTCCGGGCCTAGCACCTGCGAGCGGTCCTCGACGCTGCTCAAGGGCTGTACGGGGCCGTCCCAATGCAACTGGTCGGCTTGCTTGCTGCGCAGGTTGAAGAACTTCAAGGCCCGCTGCAACAGATCCTGTTCCACGGTAGGGCCTTCGCCATCCACGGTCACGAACACCCGCTGGCCGCGACACTCCACCCAGCGGCCCACCACCTGGTCGTAGCGGTAGCGCCGCTTCGTCTGGCGGCAATCGACCATCATGTCGTGAAACAGGTCGTAGTGGCCCGAGACTTTCCACACCTGCGGGTGCATGATGATCGTGGTATCCAGGCCCACCATTGCATAGGGGGCGGGAGCTCCCGGCGGGGCCACCAGCTCGTTGTGGCTGGTGACCATGTCGTGCCACCAGGCTTGCTTGATGTTGCGTTTCAGTTCCACGCCCAGGGGACCGTAGTCCCAAAAGCCGTTCAAACCGCCGTAGATTTCGCTGGACTGGAACAAAAACCCGCGCCGGCGGCACAGCGAGACGATCTTGTCCATCGACTTGACCGCAGGGGCACCTTGTGGGGCCTGGGTGGTCATGGGTCGGAAACTCCTGGTTGTCGGGGGGATGAAAGGACTTCCGTGTCCGCCCTGCCGGGCCGGCTTCTGCCTGGAACAGGGCGGCTATTACCATCTTAGGGTCCAATTCCCACCGGGGGAGTCAATGGGAGTTGTTCGGCTTGCGGCGTGCGCGGTCTTGGGTCTTGGGTCTTGCGGTGGTGCTTCCGCACCAGGCAAGAATCGGCTTGCGGCGTGCGCCGTGCGGCTTGTGCAGGAGCTTCCGCTCCGCAGCAAGAACAGGCGCTTATTCTCGCAACGGCGAGCCGCCAGCTTCAGCTGGCGGAGGGCTTGGAGGCGTGGAGGCTTGGGGGCTTGGAGGGATGGAGGAGCCCCGAAAAACGCCGCTTCGCCAATTGGCTCCGCGAGTTGACACTCGCGGCTCGCTGGTGCAAGAACCATCGCCGATTTGTACACCAACCGG
>JALSGI010000228.1 GCA_026982835.1 Planctomycetota bacterium
GGCGATTTCGACCACTTCCGCTTCCGCGCGGCCAAGGGGCAGCATCTGGTGTTTCAGACCATCTGCCAGGAGCTTCTCTCCCCGGTGGATGCCCGGCTCGATCTGTTCGACGCCAAGGGGCGCCGCTTGGCCGGAAGCGACGACTGGGGCGGTACCCGCGAGGCGCGGATCGAATACACCTTCCGTGCCCCAGGGGATTACATCATCCGCGTGGGCGATACCACCATGCAGGGCAGCTCCCGCCACGTGTATTGCCTGCGGGTGCGGGAACCCCGGCCGGAGTTTACACTTACGGTCAGCCCCGACAACCCGCGCCTGGCCGCAGGCGGAGCGGTGGCCCTGCGGGTGCTCATCCAGCGGCACGACGGCTTTCAAGGACCGGTGGAGCTGGCCGTGGAGGGGGTCCCCCCGGGGGTGACCGTCCATACGGCTTCCTTGGGGGGTTCTCTTGGCGAACAAACCGTGGTGCTCTCCGCCGCGGCCGATGCCAAGTTGGGCGTAAGTCCCATCCGCGTGGTGGGTCGGGCCAAACTGGGCAAGCAGCAAGTGCAGCGTGTGGCCACCCCGGCCGAGCAGGTGCGCTATATCAACTCCTGGCGCTATGTCCCGGCCCGGGAGCAGGTGCTGGCCGTGGTGCCCCAGGCCCCGTTCACTCTCCACTGGGAAAAGCCCAAGCTGAAGATCACCGGCAACCAGCAGGTGAAAGTCCCGGTGCGCGTGGTGCGTGCCGAAGGCTTCCATGT
Organism: Planctomycetota bacterium; assembly: GCA_026982835.1. Taxonomy (GTDB): domain Bacteria; phylum Planctomycetota; class Planctomycetia; order Pirellulales; family S012-138; genus S012-138. The sequence continues at coordinate 744 of JALSGI010000228.1, forward strand.
GCCGGTGCGCTTGACCGTGCAAGGACTTCCGCCCCGGGTGGCCGCCGTGCCCGTGACCCTGGACGCCAAGAGCAACCAGGGGGAGATCGAGCTTCGCGCCTATGGCCGTGCCCCGGCCAACACGGCCCTGGTGGTGCTGGTGGCCACGGTGAACTATCGCGGGCGGAGCTTCACCCAATACTCCCCGCCGCTGGAACTGATCGTGGAAGAAGAAAAACCCGCCCGGCAGAAAAAGTAAACCCCCCCCGGCTTGCGTCCCCCCAACTCCCCGCCAGAAAAAGACTCGCACGGGCCGACGGTCCTGCGGGGAAGGGAGTCTAGTCCCTTTTCTGCTGGGTTTCCTGGGAAAACGCCGGGGTTCTGTTGGTCTGCCTCGGGCGGCGCAGGCGGCGGGGCGCCGCCTATAAGTTATTTGTTAACAATAGGTTATGTAAACAGGCTTGGTGGAGGCGTTCTGGGGCGCTAAACGAATTTCATGCCAAAGGTTTTGCTTTTTCCCCAAAAAAAGGAATTTTTTTGCCGGTTTGCTTGACTGCCTGGGGGAACCGTGTAGATTGAAGATACAGTGTGGACTTGCGCGAGGGAGCCAAGAGCGTCCCCTTTACCAGAAGCCGAAAAAACTGCCCCGATTGGTACGGGATGGATATCCCCCGACGATGGTGTGCTGGTGTGTTGTCATCATTCCGACTCCGCAAAGGGGAAGGAAACCCCAGGGGTGAGGACCGTTAACCTGGAGAGGGATCCTACGCATGCTCGTCCTATCGCGCAAAAAGAATGAAAGTATCGTCATCAACCACGATATTACCGTGGTGGTGGTCGAAATCCGCGGCGACAAGGTGCGCCTGGGGGTCGAGGCTCCCAAGGAAGTGCCCGTGCATCGCAAGGAGGTGTACGATGCGATCCATGGGCTGAGCGACGAGAAGTCCAAAAAGGGGGAAAAGGAACAGAAACCCCCCCTGGGCTTGTACCGGGAAGCGCCGGAAAGCCCCCCGGCCCCGGCTGCCGAAGGAAGCGTCGAGGAAGGCTGACCAACCCCCCTTGCCGAAACGCCCACAGCGGGTGGCAGCCCGCTGTTTTTTTATCCCTTGCCCCAACCCGACCTGCGGCGAAAACTTTCGCTGGAGCGTCTTGACTCCCCGGGGCGAGAAAAATAAAGTGTCCGCCAAGTCGCAGCTTGCCACTACCATGGCCCCGTCGTCTAGCCAGGTCTAGGACACCGGCCTTTCAAGCCGGCAACACGGGTTCAAATCCCGTCGGGGTCATTTTTTGTTGCGCTTTCCGGAAACAGCCAGCTGAAGCCCGCGGAACCTGCCCGCCCGGCCTACTACGGAGCCACCAGCACCCGACGGCCCCAAACGGCCACGTAGTCCCATTGCGTGGTGTCGTCGAACGTGCCCACGCCCACCTGACCCCAGGTGAACGTGCGATCCCGGGCCACCATCACCGGGCGGCTCATGTCGTCGAAGAACACTTCGATCCGCCCTGTGGCGGCGCTGCGCTTGATCCGCACCGTGTGCCAGCGGTCGTCCCAGGGAGTGCCGGGCGTGGTGCGCAGCGAAATCTTGGTCCGCGGGCGGTGGTTGACGATGAACACCTGGTTGGCGTGGTTGTCCGTCTTCTTGCCCAGGTGCACATAGTAGAACGTGGCCGGGCCCTGGAAGCCGAAAAACAGGCAGGCGTCGCGGTGGCCGTAGTCTTTGATCGTGCTCCGTACGCGGGCCTGGAGGATGAAGTCGCTCACCACCACTTCCTTGAGCAAGGCGAAGTGGTAAGGGCTGCGCACCGGCGGGCGGTAGCTGCTGCGGCGATGGAACTGATCCAGCACGCTCCGGCCTCCCTGCCGCACTACCCGCCAGCAAGCCGGATCGGAAAACTGCCACCGCCCGGCCCCGGAGTCAAAGTCTTCGTAAACCACCAGCGGCAACCCTTCCAGACACCGGGACACATCCTGCCCTCGGGCCGGAGCAACCAAAACGACCAGCGGCACCAGCAAGCACGGAAAGCGGGCAAGCATGGGAAACTCCTTATTTCGCAAGCGGTTTTTTGTCAGGACAAGCCGATTCTAGTCCCCGTAGGTGTGAGAGGAAACATTTTTCCACCCACAGCGCGGGCGTGTTTGGGGCTTTTCTTACCGCACCGGCTGGCCGCAAGTGTGAGCATGTGGTGATTCCAGTCGGCTCTCCCCGGGCTTGGGGCCGGGGGAGGGCTTGGGGGGATGGGGACTTGAGGGGGATGCTTCCGCTTTTATTTGCTCCGGCAAGCCGGAGCAAAGCCACAGCGGCGGCAAGCCGCCGCACTCCATATAGGCGAGCCGCGTGCGTAAGCACGCGGTTGTTTTGAACCGTACGACTGTTGCTTCGTCTAGGGCAACCGGGAGCTGACGCTCCCGGCTCGCCGGTTGCCACTGGCCGTTCACCGCTGGCGGCTCGCTCTTCGGCTTCTCCCCCCGCTTACGCGGGGGGCTCTTTGTGTGTAAGTTGACGTTCGTTCCGGCATCGGAGCGGAAGCTCCGTCGCAAGGCGCATGGCGCAAGCCGCAAGCCGAAGCCGTCTCTCCCCGCACTGACGTGCGGGGCTCTTCGCCCAAGACCCAAGACCCAAGACCCAAGACCTCCGGTGCGGAAGCACCAGCGCAAGCCGCAAGCCGACCTCGGCCGCTACGGAATGATCTTGTTGAGCGGGTATTCGACGATGCCCCGGGCTCCGGCCGCCTTGAGCCGCGGCACGATGTGCCGCACCACGGCCTCGTCCACCACGGTGAGCACATCCACCCAGTCCTCATCGGCCAGGCTGGAGACGGTCGGCTGCTGCAAGGCCGGAAGCAGCTCCAGTACCTGGTTGAGATTTTTTCGCGGGACGTTCATCATCAGTCCCACCTTGCCTTCAGCGGCCAGGGCCCCCTGGAGCATGAGCACCAGGTCGTCGATCTTCTGCCGCTTCCAAGGGTCCTGGTACGCCTGGCGGTTGGCGATAAACCGCGGCGTGCTCACCAGCACTTCATCCACGATCCGCAGCCGGTTGGCCCGAAGCGAGCTGCCCGTTTCGGTCACCTCCACGATGGCGTCGGCCAGCTTGGGCGGCTTGACCTCGGTGGCTCCCCAACTGAACTCCACCCGGGCCTTCACGCCGTGCCGTTCCAGGTAGCGGGTGGTCAGCCCCACTGCTTCGGTGGCGATGCGTTTGCCTTCCAGGTCCTTGACGCTTTGCACGGGTGAATCTTCCGGCACGCACAGCACCCAGCGCACCGGGCGGCGGCTCACCTTGGAAAAAACCAGCTCGGCCACCTCGTGCACGTCGGCCCCGGTCTCCATGATCCAGTCGTAGCCGGTGATGCCGGCATCGAGCACGCCGTCCTGGACGTATCGGGCCATTTCCTGGGCCCGGATCGACATGCACTCGATCTCCTCGTCGTCGATGGTGGGATAGTAGCTGCGGTTGTGGAAGGTGATCTTGTAGCCGGCGCGGCGGAACAGGTCGGCCGTGGCTTCCTGGAGGCTTCCGGCCGGGATGCCCAGGCGCAAGATGTTTTCCGGCATGGTCGGCCTATCC
>JALSGI010000229.1 GCA_026982835.1 Planctomycetota bacterium
TGGTGCTGCGGGCCTACCAGGGGATCATCTATTGCGACGGGGAGTACCTATACGGCGTGCATGCGGAGATTCCCGGCTATGTGGTTCGCCGCCCGGCCCCGCCCAAGCTGGAACCGGATGACGTGTATTTCGATCCCTACTTGAAGTTTATGCTTACCCGGCGCGAAGCCGGCGCGGCGTTCCAGGTGCCGCTTTTGCTGGTGCCGGAGATGATCGACAAGATGCTGCAAGAGCTGGTGCAAGAGGCCAGGCTGCTGGAACCGCAAAGGGTGGACGGCGAAAGCTGCCACGTGGTGGAACTAAAAGTGCCGGAGGGGACGCTGCGGTTCTACGTGGGGCACAACACCGGGGTGCTGCGCCGCCTGGAGTTGCCCTTGACCGAGCAGTTGAAGCAGTTCCTCGAAGCCCTGGGGAAGGTGGAACAAGTGAAGCTGACGGCCTACTTCCACCAGGCCCAGCTCAACGCCCCGCTGCAAGAGCTGGACCTGGCCCGCCCCTTCCCCAAGGACTGGAAGGTGGTGCGGCAATTCGTCGGCCCGGGGCCACCGCCGGTGCTGGGCAAGCGGATCGAGAAGCTTCCATTGCGCGGCTTGGACGGCACGAAGTACACGGCCGAGTCGCTGCGGGGGAAGGTGGTGCTGTTGGACTTTTGGGCCACGTGGTGCGGTCCCTGCAAGCAATCGATGCCGGAGCTGGAAAAGGTGCGCAAGCACTTCCAGGATCACCAGGACGTGGTAATCCTGGCCGTGAGCGTGGACGACCCTTCGGTCAAAGACGAAGAGGTGCAAAAGGTGCTGGACCAGCTGGGCGTGAAGGTGCCCATCGCCCGGCCCCAGCAGCCCGATGCCCTGGAAGAGTTCGGCATCGAAGCAATCCCCATGCAGTTTTTGCTGGACAAGCAAGGGGTGGTGCAGTGGCACCAGTTGGGGTTCGATCCCCAAGGGAGTGGCGATCCGGCTCAGCAGCTCATCGAAACAATCGAGGCCGTGCGGCAGGGGAAGAGCCTGTACCAGCAGCGCGTGGCCGCATTTGAGAAACAAATGATGGAACCTCCTCCGCAAGTGCCTACGGTGAACGAGGACCCACCTCGGCCTCGCGTGGCTCCCCCTAGCAAGCCCCGGCACGTGGAGCTGCGCCGCCGGTGGCACTTGCCGGCCCAAGGCTCGCACCTGGGCAACATGGTGGTGGTGCCCGACGAGGAAAACGGGTGGCTCATCTGGGTGCTGACTGATTGGAACCGAATGGTGGCCGTGGACCCGCAGGGTAACCTGCTGGCCCGGGAAGACCTACCGCTGGAGCGGGGAGATGGCCCCGCTTCCTCGGCGGTGTTCAGCTACGTCCACGCGGCCGCCGACAAGGAGGGCAAGTGGTTCTTCGTGCTGGGGGCCGTGGGAGCCAAGCACGCCTGCGTGTTCGACCGGCAGTGGAATCTGGTCTGTAGCTATCCCCCCACCGAAGAGCACCCCGGGGTGCTCGACGCCAAGCTGATCGACCTTGACGGCGACGGCAAGCTGGAGCTGGTGGTCAGCTACCTGGACGTGGTGGGCGTGCATGGGGCCACCCTGGAAGGGAAGCGGCTGTGGAGCAACCGCTCGTTTGATAGCGGCTTCTGGCTGGAGCCCACGTTGCCGGACAAACAAGGCCGCCATAACCTGCTGGTGTGCCACTCGCAAGGCACCGTGGGCGTGCTGGACCACCGGGGACAAACCGCCGACCAGTGGAACTACCAAGGACTGATGTTCCACCACGTGCTGTGCCGCGATCTGGACGGCGACGGGCGGGCCGAGTACGCCGGGCTGGCTCTTGGCAGTCAATTGGGCGAGAACTTGCTGGTGGGGATCGCCCCGGGGGGCACGGTGCTGTGGCGGTACCAGCTGCCCGCGGGACCTCCGATGCCGACCACCGTGCCGCTTCATGCGGGTCGCCTGGTGGGAGATGAGCCGCACTGGATCGCCGTGGGTGTGGACTCCTCGCTGCACTTTGTCTCGGCCCAGGGCAAGCTGCTGGACCGGTTTAACTACGGCAAACTGGTGCAGGGGGTGGCCGTGGTGCCGGGCAAGCCGCATCCGCTGCTGGTGGTGGCTTCGCCCGAAGGGCTAAGCGGCTACGAGGTAGTGCCCAAGCAGGGCAAGGCGCCGACGAAAAAAGAAAAGCCCACCTCCTCGGCCAAGCAGCCGCAAGGACCGGCCAAGCAAGCCCCGGGGGCCGCGGAGGAGAAAACGCAAGACGACTCCGCCGACAAAAAGAACGCCTCGCAGCAAGAGAAAACCAACCAAGACTAGGAACACACCAAATGGCGAGCCACCGATTTCAGTCGGCGAAGAACGGCGAGCCGGGAGCGTAGTACGTGTTTAGCCTGCTGGCACATTGCTTGGTTTGGCGCTTCCATACTAGGAGAGAATAAGCGTTTTTTCTTGCAAATGGCGAGCCGCTGGCTTCAGCCAGCGGAGAAAAATACCGCAATGCACTTATTCGGCTCTCCCCGGACTGAAGTCCGGGGCTCGCTGGAATCGAGGTCCGGGGCTCGCCGGACGCAGACAAGACACACCGTACCGAGCACTCCAAGGATGGAGACCCCACGCGATGGCAAGGCAGCCAGTCCGGAAGGCCCTTGCGGCCGAAGCGATGTCCGCTTCTGAATCTCCGGCAACGGTCTCTTCGCCGGGAACGGACCGGCCGCTGCGGCAACTGGCCCAGGTGGAAACGCTCCCGCGTCACGAGCCGCCATTGCCTCTTACCGTGCTGCTGCCGGCCTACAACGAGCAGGAGGCCATCGGCACGGTGCTGGCCGAGGTGGTCGAGGCGCTGGAGAATCGGCTTTTCCAGTACGAAATCCTGGTGGTGGACGACGGCTCCACCGACGGCACGGCCCGGGTGGTCCAGCAGTTTGCCCGGGAGTGCTGGCAATGCCCCGTGCGGCTGATCCGCCACCCGGAACGCCGCGGGGCGGGAGCGGCCCGCAAGACGGGCATCCGCCAGGCCCGGGGCGAAGTGATCGTGATGCTGGATGCCGACGGCAGCTACCCGGCGGCGGCCATCCCCGAGTTGCTCCGCTACTTTCCCCAGTACGACCAGGTCAACGGTGCCCGCACCAGCGAGCAAGGGCGCTGGCCCTGGCTGCGTGTGCCGGCCAAGTGGCTTATCCGCAAGCTGGCCTGTTACCTGACCGGGCGGCGGATTCCCGATCTGAATACCGGCTTGAAGGCCTTTCGCCGCGAGGAGATGCTCCGCTGGCTGTGGGTGGTGCCGGACGGGTTCAGTTGCGTGACCACCATGACGCTGGCCTTCTTGACCAACGGCTACTCGGTCAAGTACGTGCCGGTGGCGTACCGGCCGCGGATCGGCCGCAGCAAGTTTCATCCGATCAAGGACACGCTCTCCTACCTGAGCACCGTGCTGCGGATCGTGTTGTACTTCCGGCCGTTGCGGATTTTTCTGCCCCTGGCCGCAGCGGTGCTGGCCCTGGCCGCAGCCAAGTCCTGGCACAGCTTCACCACCACCGGCACGCTGCAAGAGTCGGACATCATCCTGTTCACCGCCGGCATGATGACCGGCGTGTTGGGCCTGCTGGCCGAGGTGGTGGTGGCCCATCACCGGCGATGATCCCCGCTTGTGAAAACAAACCAAACACCCCATGCTCCAAACGGCCAACTGGCGTCACGACTCGGCTCCCGGCGCGAGGCGGTCCCCCGAAGGGGCAGCCCCCGGGGCGGAAGTCCATGCCCGCGCGGTGCTCCCCTGGGTGCCGCGACTGCTGGCGCTGGTGGACCGCAACCCGGCCGGCTCCACCTACGGCTGCCTGGACCGGCAATACTGGCACTATCGCACGGCGGCGTTCCCTTCGGCCATGTATCAAGAGGGGGCGGCCGTGCTGGCGATGCTGTATCGGTACCGTTTTCCGGGCAACCGGTGGTTTGGTCATCCGCGGCTGAAAGAGCTGGCCCAGGCGGCAGCCCGCTACGCCGCCATCTCGGCCCACGCCGACGGCTCCGGGGACGACTACTATCCGCTGGAACGGGCCCTGGGGGCCGCCGTGTTTTCGCTTGTGGCCGTGGGACACACCTGCCGGTTGCTGGGCATCCGCGACGCCGACACCTTAGATGGATTGCGCCGTCGGGCCTATTGGGTGGCCGCCCACGACGAAAGCGGCACGCTGGCCAACCACCATGCCTTGGCCGCCCTGGGACTGCTGGAGGCCGCAAGAGTGTTGGAAGAGCAGGAGCTGCTGCGGGCCTCACACCAGCGGGTGGAACAGCTCCTTGGGCTTCAGCACGCCGAAGGG
>JALSGI010000230.1 GCA_026982835.1 Planctomycetota bacterium
CTGCTGCCGCTGGGGGCACACGCCAAAACAGCCCAGCATCGGCTCCAGCGGCACTTCCACTTCCCAGCCGGGCAGGTCCGCCACGCGGGCGGTGCCGCGGGCACGGTCCAGTTCCCAGCGCAACAGCTTCGGCTCGGGCAGCGTGCGGGCGTGGTCCGGATCGAGGCAGCCCGGGTCGATCACCCCGTGCGAAAACCCCCAATCGCGCGACGGCTCCAGCTTGAGCAAGTGCACGGCCAGCACGTCGCCCGGCTGCGCCCCGCGGATGAAAAACGGCCCGGTCTGCGGGTTGCCCCGCGGCGTCACTTGCTGGCCCGAGGCGTCGTGGCCCCGGGCGTCCACGGTCCAGGTCACCAGCTCGTCGCCGGGGTCCAGCTCCAGCACAGGCCGATGGGGCCCCAGCGTGCGATGGTAGTGGGTGGGCTGAAACTCGTGCGTGCGGGTCATGGCAGCGGACTCCGCCGGGAGGGCATTCGGGAGCTGCACCGCTCCAGCTGAAGGGGCGCTTCGATGGTACGCGGTTTGTGCCGGGACTCAAGCGGGGGCTTGGAGGCATGGAGGCTTGGAGGCTTGATGGCTCGGAAGGAGCCGGAGCCCCGCACGTCAGTGCGGGGAGAATCGGCTTGCGACTTGCGGCGTGCGCCTTGCGATGGAGCTTCCGCTCCGATGCAAGAAAAAACGTTTCTTCTTGCAACCGGCGAGCCGCCGACTTCAGTCGGCGGAGAAAAAACGCAGTGCGCCTCTTCGGCTCTCCCCGGGCTGAAGCCCGGGGCTCGCCAAAGCGAGAAAAAACGCCGACTCTCACACCAATCGGCGAACCGCCGAAGGCAGTTCTTACGGGAGATTAATTCAGTTTTGGAATCTATTGTTGCTTGCGTTCCCATACCGGAATATGCTTGCCATAATGAGCACACACGCTTTTTGGGCTTTCCTCAGACCCGTTACCACACCGGAAAGGAACCCGCCGTGAGGGTTTGGCTTGCGTGTTTGCTGGCTGGGAGCATGGCATGTGTGGCCAGAGCCGAGGAGCGCCCACGGCCCAGTTCTCCGAAGGTCCGCCCTCCCCAACAGCGGCAGTTTATTTTCCATTACTCGTTTGTTATCAAGGACTTAAAGCCAGGGACCCACCTGCGAGTGTGGATACCCTCCCCGCGGAGGCCCTTGTGCCTGCGGGGGGCTCCGGTGGATCAGCAGGCCGAGCCGCTGTGGGGAAAGCTGCCCTTTGCGCTCTCTCGGGCCAGGGAGCCCAAGTACGGAAACGAAATCCTGTACTTCCAGACCACGGTCCCGGCCAGCGGGCAGGTGGAAGTGGACCTGCCCTATCGCATCACCCGCTATGAAGTCAACGCCTTGGACAACACGCGCCGCTTCACGTTGGGGAAGGAATATCGCCGGGTGCTGCTGGCTCCCAGTCGGCTGGTGCCGGTGGGGGGAAAGCCGCTTTTGTTTTTGGCTTCCGGCGACCCGGTACCGCGGGAACCGATGCGGCTTGGCCGCCACGTGTTTGAGCTGGTGCGGCAGGCCTTGAGCTACCGCAAGACCGGCCGCGGTTGGGGCCGAGGGGACGTGCTCTGGGTGTGCGACAGCCGCTACGGCAACTGTAGCGACTTCCACAGCCTGTTTCTTTCGCTGATGCGCAGCCAGGGCGTGCCGGCCCTGTTCCAGATCGGCTTTCCCATCCCGGCAGAGAAGCCCCAGGGCCGTTTGAGCGGCTATCACTGCTGGGCGTGGTTCTTTCCGCCGGGGCGGGTGCCGGTGCCGGTGGATATTTCCGAGGCGGACAAGCACCCGCAGCGAGCCGCCGAGCACTTCGGCCGCTTGGGCACGGACCGAGTGGCGTTTTCCGTGGGGCGCGACCTGGTGCTGGTGCCCCGGCAGCAGGGCGAGCCGCTCAACTTTTTCATCTATCCTTATGCCGAAATCGGCGGCCAGCCGGTGGCTCCGGAGCACTTCCAGTGGCGTTTTCGTTACCGGGAGCTTGCCCGACCTTTGGGCACGATTCGCTAATCTCGACATGCCGCGGGGAATCGCCGGAGCTGCGGCAGCTGTTACGGCTTAGGCTCTGCCGCGGCAGGAGGCGAATCCTCCGCAGGGGCTTTTTCGCTTCGTTGGTCCGGCTCCCCAAAGGTGTAGCGCACCCCGGCATAGAGCCCCCAGCCCAGGGGTGCTGCCACGATCATAGTAAACAAAGCATGGGAGATGACCATCTCCGGCCAGGCAAGGAGAAGATAGCCCACTCCCAGCGTCCCATTGCCCACCATCAGTCCCAGCAGGGGGACCAGAGGGAGCAGCACGCCGCAGAATAGCAACTCTTTTCCCGGGGAACGGACTTTATGGGCATCCAACAACCAGCAGAAGCGAAACCAGAGGTAGGCCCCGCAGAGGGCAAGAACCGCTAGCCCTGCGGCTACCAGTTCCGGAGGGTAATCCCGGCGGCTCAGCAACCCCAGTGGCACCAGCCACAGGGGCAACAGCACGATCAGGCCCACCAGCCGCGGTACGTTCAGTCGAGGCCAGCCCCAGCTTCGGATCGCCTGCGTGTAGGGTTGCAAAAGCCAATGGAGCACCGGTACCGTGCCCACAAAGACCGACATGGCCAAGAACACAGGATGGTAAAGCCCGCACAAGGGACAGGCCAGCAGGAGAGAAACGTGCATGACACCGCAAGCCCCACGGAGGTGCAGCGGGTTGGCCAGATTCCTTGTTTGATAGTAGTTTACTTGTTCGTGGAGGTGATTGGCAACGCAAAGTAGTGGATTACCCAAGACCTCCGGAGCGGAAGCTCCGGCGCAAGGCGCAAGTCGCACGCCGCAAGCCGATTCCGTCTCTCCCCGCACTGACGTGCGTATGCTCCTCCGCGGGCTGACGGTGCGCGGCTTGCCACTCCAAGCAAGCCCTCCGCCGACTAAAGTCGGGTACGTGTTTAGCCAGCTAGCACACTGTTGGTTCGACGCTTCCGCACGAGGCGGAAAGAAGCGTTTCTTCTTGCACCCGGCGAGCCGCCGACTTCAGTCGGCGGAGAAGATCGGCATGTGTTTTTTCTTCGGCTCTCCCCGGGCCCCAAGCCCGGGGCTCGCCGGACAAAAATCAACTCTTTTGCTCTGGAAACACTCCGTCGCTAAACACGTACCAAGTCGGCGGCTCGCCATTTGGTGTACAAATCGGCGATGGTTCTCGCACCAGCGAGCCGCGAGTGTGAACTCGCGGAGCAAGTTCGAAAATCGACGTAATTTTGCGGCTTTTCCTCCGGGAGCTTACGCTCCCGGCTCGCCGTTCAATCGCCGGCTCACACCGGCGGCTCGCCGTATGCAGAATTAACGCTCGTTCTTGCGCCGAAGGAGCTACGCTTCGGCCGAGGCGTCCCGTAGCGGCCAGCGCGGCCCAGGCGGGTGCCGCAGCCACAAGTCGGCCACACGTGTAGTGTGCTGGTCCAGGTTGCGGTGCATCCGGTCCAATCGGGCGGCGACGGCCTGTTGGGCCAGGCGGAGAAAGTGCCGTCCGGCTTCCACGTCCCGCCGGGCGGCGTCGCTGCCCAGGGGATCGGGCTGGGCCAGTTGCCAGTCCAGTCGCCGCAGCACACAGGCCGAGGCGTAGATCCACGTAGCGGCATCGGCCACGCGGGCCAGGTGGTACTGGCGATCCAGCACCGCCTCCTGGTAGGTGCGCAGCAGCCATTGCACTTCCAGGGCCAGGCGGCGGATGGCCCGGCCCAGGTCGCGGGCATGGCCTTCCAGCAGCGTGCTGCGCACGGGCACCTCGGGGGCCAGCAGTCGCAATTGAAGCTGCCGCCCGGCAAAGGCGGCCAGAAACGGCAAGCTGCCCACCGGGTGGCGCAAGCCCCGCAACACCCCTTCCAGCTCCAGGCCCACGTCGCGCATGCCGGCCAGAGCGACGAACACGCGCAGCACGTCGTTGGCCCCCTCGCCGATGGAGTTGATGCGGGCGTCGCGCATCATGCGTTCAAAGGGCAGGTGGGCAAAGTAGGCCGCGCCGCCGTAGATCTGGATCGTGTCGTTGATGATCCGCCACAGCGCTTCGGTGGCGAACACTTTGAGCATGGCCGTTTCGATCATGTAGTCGTCGCTGCCGGAGTCGATCAGGGCGGCGGTCTGGTACGTGGTGGCTTCCATCGCGTAGAGATGGGCGGCCATCCAGGCCAGTTTTTCCTTGACCAGCTCGAACTCCCCCAGCGTGCGGCCGAACTGCTGCCGGGTAGCCGCATGGCGAAGCACATGCTCCACGCAGAATCGGGACGCGCCGGTGCAGGTGGCC
>JALSGI010000231.1 GCA_026982835.1 Planctomycetota bacterium
CCCTCCCAGTCGCACCAATCGACGCTTGTTCTTGCATCGGAGCGGGAGCTCCTTGGGAGGGCGAACCTCCTGGTGAGCCGGAGGTCCTTTCCGCGTTGTTTTCCACAAACGCGTTTTGTTCTTGCCGGGTGCGGAAGCACCACATCTGGCGTTCCTATGCTAGCTGGCTAAACACGTACCGAGCTTCAGCTCGGGAAGGGCCGAACAAACACCTGTGTGTTGACCTTCTCCGCCAGCTGAAGCTGGCGGCTCGCCGGTTGTAAGAATTGACGTTTATCCTCGCCCGGTGCGGCAGCACCCGCGCACCAGCGCACGGCGCAAGCCGCAAGCCGATACTGTTTCTCCCCGCACTGACGTGTGGGGCTCCGGATTCCTCCAAGTCCCCAAGCCCCCACGCCCCCAAGCCTCCACGCCTCCAGGCGTGGTGAAGTTGACCCAAGTTCTTGACCGACTTAGGATTGTAGAGAACGCACGTCTTCCCTCCCTGGAGCGCCCCCGAGCATGAGCTGGAATGCTCGTATCCCCCAGGTCCACTTGCCCCGAGGCCAATTGGCCCCTTCGTCGGTCTTGTCGTGGCGGGGTTGGGTCGCCTCGATGGTGCTGCATGCGGTGCTGGTGGTGGCCCTGGGGCTGCTGTGGCCGCTGGTGCCCAAGGGGCAATCGGGGCAGCAGGAGCTGATCTTCGAGGGCCAGGTGGCCTTGAAGCATGTAAGCCAGGAGGGCGAGACCTTCTACGAAAACCCAGCCGAGCCATCCTCCGCCCCGCAGAACGCCCCCCAGGACCCGTCCGCCTTGCCGCAGGACTTGCTCTCCGAGTCCAGCGTGCCGCAGGTGGAAAACCCCCTGCCCGACCTGGACGTGCTGGCCCCGGGCAGCGGCACGACCACATCGGGCGGAGGGGCCAGTGGGCTGCTGAGCGGCAATCCTCCCTCGCGCAGCGCCCCGGCCGGTTCGACCAAAACCAAAACTTCTTTCTTCGGCGTGGAAGGCGAAGGGAACAGTTTCGTGTATGTGCTGGACCGCTCGGCCAGCATGGGCTCGGCCGGCGGGGTGCCGCTTCGGGCGGCCAAGGCCCAGCTGAAGGCCAGCCTGGGCGCCCTGCAAGAGGTGAACTTGTTTTACATTATCTTCTATAACGACGTGCCGCGGCTGTTTCGCGTGCCGGGCAATCGCCGCGGGCTGGTGTTTGCCAACTCGCGCAACAAGGTGCTGGCCATGCGGTTCATCGACTCGATCACCGCCGAAGGGGCCACCGAGCACCGCGAAGCGCTGCTGAAAGCCTTGAGCCTGCAGCCGGACGTGATCTTCTTCCTCACCGACGGCGACGACCCGCCGCTGCGAGCAGCCGACCTGGCCGACATCCGCCGCCGGGCCGCCGCGGCCGGGACCACCATCCACGTGATCCAGTTCGGCCAGGGACCGCTGCTGCGCAGCGAATCGTTCCTCACTCGGCTGGCCCGCCAGAACCGGGGCACCTTCCGCTATGTGGACATCTACGACCTGATCCGCGCCCAACGGCGAGCCTCGCCCCCGGGAGGGAAGGCCCGATGATCCCCCCAGCCACAGGCCGTCCGATGCCGGGGCTGCTGGTGCTAGTGGGGTTGCTGCTTCAGGCGGTGGCCCCCGCGGCCGACAAGGTGTATATCCTTCCGCCCGGGACGCTGCGCGATCCGACGGTGCTTTCCGGCGGGGAGATCAAGGACTACTCCGGAGCGGGGCTGGTCTATCAGTCCGCAAACGGCAACACGCGGCGTTACCCGGCCAGCCACGTGCTGCGGGTGGAAACCCAGTGGCTGCCGGAACATCGCCGCGGGGAGGAGCTTTTTGCCAAGGGAAAGCTGGAACAAGCCCTGGCCGCTTACCGCGAGGCCCAACGCCGAGAAACCCGCCGCTGGGTCCGCCGCCGCCTGATGGCCGAGCAGGTATGGTGCTTGCAGAACCTGGGCCGGTGGCAACCGGCCGCCGAGCTGTTTCTGGTCCTCTACGGCGAAGACCCGCAGACGCCCTACTTCGAGTGTATCCCCGTAGCCTGGGCTCCCATGACCCCGCAGCCCCCCCTGGTGGCCAAGGCCCAACGGTGGCTGGCCAGCGAGGACGGCGTGCGGGTGGTGCTGGGGGCCTCGTACTTGATGCACACGCCGCATCGGGCCAGGGCGTTGAGTCGGGTAAACCAGCTTCGCTTCCACCGCGACGGGCGCGTGGCCGCGCTGGCCACCACGCTTTGGTGGCAGGGGCGCTTGCACCAGGTGGAGCCGGAAGGAGTGAAAAGCTGGGAGCAGGACCTGCGTCGTTTTCCGGCTCGGTTGCGTGCCGGAGGGCACTGGGTGCTGGCTCAGGCCCATGCCCGACTGTTCCAGCCCCAGCGCAGTGTTTTGCACCTGCTGCGGATTCCGGTGCTGTATCCCAAGCACCGCGCGCTGGCTGCCCGGGCCTTGCTGCAAGCGGCCGGGCAGTTGCAACGGCTGGGGCAGCGGCGCGAGGCGACTCGTCTTTTGCAGGAACTGGCAATCCAGTACGATTCCACGCCGGAGGCCGACCAGGCCCGGCAAATGCTCCGCCAGCAGGCCCAGCCGTCCCGGTAGCCGCTGCTGCGGTGCAAGAAAAGGTCGTTCTCCCAGCCCGCAGCGTAAGCTGCAGTAGGAGAAGAAGTTGCGACCGGGCCGACAGGCGGTCCTTGTCCCTGGCCGCAGCAGCAGCAGAAAGAAGAAGAAGGAGAGCACCCCTTGTCCTGGTTCAAGCTGGTGGTGGTGTTGCTGGTGGCCGCAGCAGTGTGGTCCGGGGGCCAGCTTGCCGTGGGGCAAGCCCCGGACCAGCAACCCGCCGGGCAACAAGCCCCCGCGGCCGATCAGCCCCCGCCGGGGCAAGCCTCCGGGGGCGATCAGGCCGCCCCGGACCGGTCCGCCCCTCCGGATCGCGATAGCTGGATCCGCATCCTCCTTTCCGGCGGCCCGATCGGCTGGGTCATCATCGTGCTTTCCATCGTGGCCGTGGCCCTGGCGGTGGAGCATGCACTAAGCATCCGCGCAAGTGTGCTCATGCCCTCGGGGCTGGCCCAGCAGGTGCGAGAGATGCTCCGCGGGGGCCAGGTCCCCCAGGCGGTGCAGCACTGCAAGTTGCAGCCTTCGGTGCTGAGCCAGGTGTTGCTGGCCGGGCTGGGCGAGCTGGAAGGCCGCTGGAGCGCCGTGGAAAAGGCGATGGAAGACGCCCTGGCTCACGAAACCGCCCGGCTGTACCGCAAAATCGAGTACCTGTCGGTGATCGGCAACATCGCCCCCATGCTGGGGCTGCTGGGCACGGTGATCGGCATGATCCAGGCGTTCCGCGAGGTGGCGGCCACGCAAGGGGCGGCCCGCGCGGCCGACCTGGCCCAAGGAATCTACCTGGCCCTGGTCACCACGGTGGAAGGGCTGGTGGTGGCCATTCCGGCCCTGGCCGCTTATGCCATCTTCCGCAACCGCGTGGATCAACTGATGGCCGAGGTGGCCTACACGGCCTTGCACGTGTTCACGCCGTTCAAGCGCCGGCGCGGCGCGGGGGAGAGGAACTCGGGATGAAGCCACCGCAACCGGCTCGCGGCGGGGGGCTGGAGTTCAACATGACCCCCATGATCGACGTGGTGTTCCTGCTCATCATCTTCTTCCTGGTCTCCAGCCACCTGGCCCAGCAGGAAAGCCGTTGGGAGCTGGCGCTGCCCCGGGCCAAAACCGGCCTGGACGCTCCCCGGCAGCCCCGGCCCCGCGTGGTGGTCAATGTACTCCCCCAGGGGCTTACGATCGTGGCCGGGCGTAACGTCGGCCCGGACGAACTGGAACGGCTGCTGCGCCACGAGCGGCAAAGGGCCGGAGAGGAGCTGGAACTTTTGATCCGCACCGACCAGCAAGTGCCCTACCAGCGGGTGGAGCCGCTGCTGGGGGCCGCGGCCCGCGCCGGAGTGTGGCGCGTGGCTTTCGCCGTTTATCCCAAGCGCGATTGACCCGGGAGTCCTCGCACCGTGCGCCTGCCCTCGCGCCAAGACGACCGCGAGCGGATGCAACTGCGGATGACGCCGATGATCGACGTCATCTTCCTGCTGTTGATCTTCTTCGTATGCACGGCCAGCTTCCAGCCCCCTGAGCAGTGGTTGCCCACCCCGTTTTCGCTCCCCGGCTCGGTGAGCGAGGCTCCCCCGTTGGAAGAAGACGTGGAAGAACTGGAGCAGGTGGTGGTGCATCTGTTCGGCCCGGGCAGCTCGCCCCGCTGGCAAGTCAACGAGC
>JALSGI010000232.1 GCA_026982835.1 Planctomycetota bacterium
AAGCTCCTCCCCCGGCGAAGCCAGGGGTACGGCGCCCCAGCCGCAGGCCTGGGCTGCCAACTGGGGCAGCCGCTGTCGTTGCCGGTGGGCCGGGGCGTAGCGCAACGTGCCCAGCTCCACCAGCCACGCCAGCAGCGCCGCTTCCGGGACGGCCTCCCACCAGGGTTGCCAGGATCGGCTCATGGGTCCTCCGACCAAAGGCTCACACGTGCAGCACAAGGGATGCGTTTTGATTTTGGCCGGAGCGGGAGCACGGGGGCAATAGCCTCGGGCGGCCGCGGCGGCTACACTGGATGCAGGTGCAGAGGTCTTGTCTTTGGGGAACAGCCTGGTGGGCCGGTACCGGGCCTGGAAAAGGGGCACGTTGTGCGCAAGGCAAAGGACCCAGGGCGATGAAGCTGGAGCAATTGGGGCCGTACGCGATTCTGGAGCAGTTGGGCCGGGGGGGCATGGGGGCGGTGTATCGTGCTCGCCACACCGAAACCGGCGAAGAGGCGGCGGTGAAGGTGCTCATCGGCCCGCTGGCCCTGGACGCCGGTTTCCGCGAGCGATTCGAGGCGGAGATCGAAACGCTGAAGATGCTTCGGCATCCCAACATCGTTCGCCTGCTGGGTTACGGGGAACAGGACGGCGTGCTGTTCTACTCGATGGAACTGGTGCGGGGGACCAGCCTGGACGTGGAGCTGAAAAAGGGGCGCAAGTTCACCTGGGAGGAAGTGCTACAGATCGGCATCCAGGCCGCCCGAGGACTGAAGCACGCCCATGACCGCGGCATCATCCACCGGGACATCAAGCCGGCCAACCTGATGGTGGATCAGCAGGGGACGCTGAAGATTTCCGACTTCGGCATCGCCAAGCTGTTTGGCAGCACGGGGATGACTTCGGCCGGGGGAGTGATCGGCACGGCCGAATACATGTCTCCCGAGCAGGCCGACGGCAAGCTGGTCAGCCATCGCTCGGACCTCTACAGCCTGGGGGCGGTGCTATATTGCCTGTTTGCCGGGCATCCGCCGTTTGTTTCCAAGAGCGTGGCCGAGGTGCTGCACATGCAGAAGTTCGCCACGCCGGAGCCGCTGCGGCGGTTCGTGCCGGATATCCCCGAGGAGATCGAGCGGATCGTCTTCGAGTTGCTGGAAAAGGAGCCCCAGCAGCGGATCGCCAACGCCACCCTGCTGGCCCGGCGGCTGCAAGCCACGCTCTACGGCCTGAAGCAGCAGGAGTGGGAAGAACAGCAACGGCGACAATCGGCCCCCCAGGCGCCGGCCGAACCGGGCGCCACCGTGGCCGAAGAACAAGCCGAAGCGGACCAGACGGCCGCCTTCACCGTGGAGCTGCCCGCCAAGGAGCCACTCGGGAAGACCCGCTCTCCCGGACCCACCCGCCCCGAGGTGGTGCCCGAGGCCGGCGAAGAGACGCTAGCAACGCAGTCCCCTGCGGGAGAAGCGCCGCAGCGGGCAGGGAGCCTGGGGCGGACGCGGCCGGATTCCCAGTCGCCCCGGCTGCAACAGCAAACCGTGGCAGCCACCCACGCGGCCGCCGCCGAGGAACAGGCCCAGACCACCCAGGCCCGCTTCACCGTGGTGCGGGAAGAAGAGCTGGGCAAGCCGCTGGAGGAGGAAGAATCCCCTTGGCACATCTCGCCGCAGACCTGGGTGCTGGTGGCGGTGCTGATCGCCATCGGACTGACGATCTGGTACCTGGCCCAGCCCCCCTCGGCCGATCGGCTCTACGGCAGGATCATGGCCGCGGCCCAGAGCAAGGACGAAGACGCCTTGTTGGACGTGAAGGGGGAAATTGAGACTTTTCTGGGCATCTACTCCAACGATCCCCGGGCGGTGGAGGTGGAAAAGTACCTGGAGGAGGTGCAGCTGTTGCAGATGCAGCGTCGTTTCGCCTTGCAGGCCAAACGGCTGACGCGCTCACGGAACATCTCGCCCATCCAGGCGGCCTATGTGGATGCGGTGCGACTGGCGGCCCAGGACCCGGCCGAGGCCCGGGAAAAACTCCGCGCGCTGCTGCAACTCTACGAAGGTTCTCCCGAGGCGGCTTCCCTCGACGACCGGCGCTGCCTGGAGCTGGTGCGGCGCCAGCTGGAGATGCTGGATCGGCAAGCCACGCCGTTTGTGAAAAAACACCTTCGGGTGATCCAGCGCCGGCTGCAAACCGCAGAAAAGCTCGCCTCGAAAGACCCGCAACAGGCCCGACGCATCTGCCAAGCCGTGATCGAGCTTTACGGGCAGAAGCACTGGGCCCAAGAGGCGGTCCGGCAGGCCCAGAGGCTGCTGGAGCGGCTCCCCCCGGCCAAAAAAGTGGCCCGCTCCGAATGACCGCCCGGGCGGAAGCGTTTCATCCGCTGGGCTTGGGCATGGCCAGGCTGTGCAGCACCAGCACCGAACCGATCGACAGCAGCGCCCAGCCGAGCCACTCCGGTGGGGTCCAGGTGTAGCGGACCGGGGGTTTTTCCTGGGCGAAGGGGAGGGGGAGGTCGGGGCGGGCCGCGGCGGCCGATTGCACCCGGTTGCCGAACCGCTCAATCACCACCCGGCTGGCCTTTTCGTTCAGCACCAGCGACTCCACCAGGCGGAACTCCACGCCCAGCAGGATCAACAGCACGCCCAGGAAGAAAAAGTGATCGCGGGTAAGCGTCATGGCTGGGACCTCCTGCGGTCCACCAGGGGGAGGGACCGGCCCGCGCGGCTGCCACACCTCGGGCCAAACCAGGGCCGCAAGCAAGCCTACGGCTCCCTGTGGCATGGATCGTCAAGGGGGCTGCCGCAGGATCACTCGTCCCGGGAAAACGCCGCCCGTAGCGTTTGTACCCGTGGCGCCGGTCAGGCAAAGCAGCTCAGGATTGCGAAACGGTCCCCGCGGGACGGCAGAAGAACTTGCGCACCAGGTGTCGCGGCGGAGGCGGCGTAATCCGGCTGACCAACACCACCGCTACCAGCGAACCGGCCAGACCGACGATTACCGGATCGCAACCCAACAGCCGCACCGGGCGAAAGAAGCTCCCGTGCACCGCCCAACCGGCCAGGTACATGCTCAAGTGGGCGGCAAACCCGCCCAGCATGCCCGCAAACGTGCCCGGCAGGTTCACCCGCGGCCAGTAGATGGCCAAGGCCACCGGAGCCAGGAAACAGGCCGCCAGCCCGCTCCCCACATAAACGATGATGTCCTGCAAGTATTGCGGCGGGTTCACCGCCCCGAGCATGGCCGCCACTCCCACGGCCATGGTGGAAAGATAGGTGAGCCGCTTGATGTTCTTCTGCGACACGCCCGGGTTGAGGTTCCGCTGGTAGATGTCCCGCACCAACGCCGAGGAGATCATCAGCAGGAAGCTGTCCACGGTGGACATCACGGCGGCGAACGGGGCGGCGATCAACAGCCCGGCCATCCAGCCTATCCCAAGCTGGTCGGTCACAAAAAACGCCATCTCCGGCATGATGCGATCCGAGGCGGCGTCGTGTCCCGGCAAAAGCACCCGGGCACAGCAGAAGATCACCACCAGCGGCAGGTAGATCATCCCGTAATATACCGCCAGCAAAAAAATGGACCGCTGCAGCGTGAGGCTGTCCCGAAAGGCCATCAGCCGCACCATGCTGCTGGGTTGCCCGGCCCCCGAAATGGCCCACATAAAGAAAAACGACACGGCCAGGCTCAGCGGTAGAAAACCGTCCAGGGCGGCCGGGTCGGGCCCGGGGCCGGAAACGTAAACCCCCGGCGTGCCCGCCCCGGAAAGATAATCCTCCGTGTGCACTTGTTCCACTTGCATCCGGGGGTGAAGGAACCGATTTGCCTGCCGGGAGAACTCTTCCCAGCTCCGCGTGCCTCCCTGCTGCTGGTACAGGCGGCGAAGCTGCCGCTGGATCTCGTGCTCCGAAGCCAGCTCCACCACCTCCAGCATGGCCACCGAGCCTTGCCGGCCGGGAACCGCCTCGGCGGCACTCCAGGACTTGACCGTGCGGAACAACACCCAAGGAGGCAACCGGTCCAGTTGCCGGCGACGCTTTTGCAGAACCTGCAACCGGCGGCGGATCGTTTCGTCCTGGGGAGCGTGTTGCAGGCGGCGCCGGGAGTCCCGGATTTGTTCTTCCAGCCACGGAGAGACCGCCCGGCGATACTCCGCCGCAGAGACCGCCAGCCAGCTCCCCGCAGGCAGCCGCGCAGGGGCTTGCCCGGCATGGACCCAGCGGACCACCACGTGCCCTTTGCGCGGGGGGACCATTTGGGCCATGTCCTGTGTGGC
>JALSGI010000233.1 GCA_026982835.1 Planctomycetota bacterium
GCCCGCAGACGCCCCCTGGCCGGCAACCCACCGAAGGTGCTGGCCCAGGTGCGCAATCCCTGGTGGCTGGCCCAGGTGCTTCGCCAGGCGGGGCTTCCGGCCCCCGAGGTGTATCCCCGGGGAGAAACGCCGCTGCAGGATGGCCGCTGGCTGCTCAAGCCCCTGGGCAGTGCCGGCGGCTGGGGGGTGAAGCACTGGGAGCCGCACACCTCTGCCCGCTGCGATCCGGCTCGGCACTACTTCCAGCGCCGCGTGCAGGGTGAGGCGGCCAGCGTGCTTTTTCTCTCCGGGCAGGAGGAATGTCGCTTGCTGGCCTGTCACGGGCAGTGGTGCGGTCGGGCTTGGGCAGGAGCAAGGGGATTTGTCTATTGCGGCAGTTGGGGACCACTGCTTGTGGACCCCCCGCTTGCCCGGCAGCTAGAGCATCTGAGCGCCACGCTTACCCGGGCAGCCGGGCTGCGGGGGCTTTGGGGAGCCGACGGCGTGCTTACCCCCGAGGGGTTCGTTCCGGTGGAGATCAACCCCCGCGTGCCCGCTTCGGCCGAGGTGCTGCACCTGGCCCGAGGAGTACCGCTGGTGCGTTGGCACCTGGCCGCCTGCGGGTTTTCCACCGTGGGGGTCGAGTGGCCGCCGCGCTTGTCCCCCCGGCAATCCTCGCCCGGGCCGCTTGTGGCCAAGGCGGTGCTTTACGCCCGGGGCAACTGCCGCATGCCCCCGGCGTTGCCGCAACGATTGCTTGCCCTAGGAAAAACGAGCATCCCCGGCTTGCCGCCGCAGGTGCAGGTGGCCTGCCGGGACGTGCCCCGGCCGGGGAGCGTGTTTCGGGCCGCAGAGCCGGTGCTCTCGCTGCTGGTGGCCACCCCGGGCAACAACAGCGAGCCGGAACTAGAGTCGCTGGTGGCCCGGGCCGCCCAGTGGGTTTACGATCAACTGGAGCCGGTGCCACTCCGCGCCGGGGCGAGCCGCCGGCGTTAGCCGGCGGAGGGCTTGGAGGCTTGGCGAGCCGCGGGCGTAAGCCTGCGGAGGAGCCCAAGAGCCCCCCGCGTTAGCGGGGGGGGAAACAGTATCGGCTTGCGGCGTGCGGCTTGCGCTGTTGCGCCGGAGCTTCCGCTCCGATGCGAGAATAAACGCCGGTTCTTGCAACCGGCGAGCCGCCGGCTTCAGCCAGCGGAGAAGATCGACAAACATGGGTTTATTCGGCTCTCCCCGGACTGGAGTCCGGGGCTCGCCAGATGCAAGAGCACATGTCGATTCTTGCGCAAATCGGCGAGCCGGGAGCGTAAGCTCCCGGTTGCTTCAAACGAAGCAACAACCGGCACGGCTCAACACACCGCGTGCTCACGCACGCGGCTCGCTGGAACCGCCGCTCCAGTGCAAGAACAAGCGTCAATTGGCGCAACTGGGAGGGCGAGGCTCCTGCCGAGCCGCTGAAGTGGAGAAAAGTCATCCACACCGAAAAACACAGACACCAACCGGCGAGCCGCCGGCTTCAGCCGGCGGAGAAGATCGACAAACATGGGTTTATTCGGCTCTCCCCGGACTGAAGTCCGGGGCTCGCCAGATGCAAGAGCACATGTTGATTCTTGCAACTCGGCGAGCCGGGAGCGTAAGCTCCCGGTTGCTTCAAACGAAGCAACAACCGGCACGGCTCAACACACCGCGTGCTCACGCACGCGGCTCGCCAGGAACCGCCGCTCCAGTGCAAGAACAACCGCGACCCAGCGAGCCGGGAGCGTCAGCTCCCGGAGGAAAACCCCGTGCTGTGCCAAAGGAACCGCTGCCTGTGCCCGACGTGCGCAAACACCGTGGCCCGCATTCGCAGGATCGCCGCTTGTTCGGCCCCGAGGCCCTGCCGCGACTGAACCAGGCCGCCGCCGATCTGGCCTGGCTGCTGGATCGCGGCTATGCCCTGACCAGCTCGCTGAAGCTGGTCGGGGATCGCTACGATCTGCGGGCACGCCAGCGGCTGGCTCTATCGCGGGCCCTGGCCCCTTGGCCCCAGGTACTTGCCCGGCGGGAAAAACAACTCCCCCTGGAGCACCTGGCCGGGCAAAGTGTGTGGATCGACGGCTATAACACGCTGCTTACGGTGGAGGCGGCCCTGGCCGGGGGCGTGGTCCTGGAGTGCCGCGATGGCGCTTTGCGCGACATGGCCAGTGTGCACGGAAGCTATCGCCGCGTGGAGGAGACGGTGCCGGCGCTAGAGCTGCTGGGCCGGGAACTGAAGCGGCTGGAGGTGCAGCAGGTCCGCTGGCTGCTGGATCGGCCGGTCTCCAACAGCGGCCGACTCAAGCGGCTCATGCTGCAACTGGCCGCCCAGCACCACTGGCCCTGGGAAGTGGAGTTGGTCTTTTCGCCCGATGGGGCCTTGTGCGAGCCGCACTCGCATGTGGTGGTAAGCTCCGACGCGGCGGTGCTGGACCGCTGCCGGTGCTGGGTCAACCTGAACGCCGAACTGGTGCCTCGGTGTGTGCCGGAGGTGTTCCTGGTTCGCCTGGCCCCGAGGGCGACAACTTGAGAGGGCTTGAGAGGGGGCTAGCTCCCTTGGTCCGCAAAGCCGCATGTGTTGAGCACCGCGGCCACTTCGGCCAGCACCAGGGCCGTGGCCCCCCAGATGAAGTGTTCTCCCAGCGACCAGCCGGGCACTTCGATTTTTACACCGAAGAGTTCCCGCGTGGCAGTGCGGCGATTCTGCGGCGAGCAGAGCTGCTTAAGCGGCAGAAACAGCAGCTTCTCCACTTCGCGTCGATCGGGCCGAAAAGCAAGCTCTCCGGCCGCAGCACACAGCCACGGTTGAAGCTGCAGACGGCTGACGAACATCCGCAGTGGGGTCAGCGCCCCCAAGCACCGCACCTCTGCCCGGACAATGCCCAGCTCCTCTTCCAGTTCCCGCAGTGCCCCCTGGCAAGGGTCTTCTCCGGGTTGCAGCAGTCCGCCGGGCAGACCCACCTGTCCCCCGTGATGGGGCATGCTCCGCGGGCGCACCACCAGCGGTACGCCCCAGCGGCCTGCCTGCTGGCACAGCAGCACGGCCACGGCGGCCGGGGGCCAGGGGGGACCGAAACGATGAAAGTGCCGCCCGTGGCTCAGCGGCGGCTCTACGGTGCGCATCACGCCCGGTCCCGGCAAGCCTTGCCGCAAGCGAGTCTCCAGTTGCGCAAGCCAAGGGGGCAGGGCACCGGTTTTGCGGTGGTTGTTCACAAGGAGCTACCTTCCGCCGTGGGTGTGACAAACCGCAGCAAGCCTCCCCCTGCTGCCCAGCTTTCCCACGGGCTGAGGCTATCCGCCGAGGGTTCGTAAAAAAGCGATCGCCGTCCCTCATTGTCTTGTTCCCAGCTGTGTTTGGGCAAGGCGGTTTTCCCGGCACCCTGGGGCCACGTGTCTGGCTCTGTCCCGGGGTGGCAAGGAAGTTTCCCCGGGGGCTTTTTTCCAGGTTGGACAACCGGCGTCCGCCCCGAGGCCGGGAGAGTTGTTTTTCGGCCGGATCGTGGCAAAAAGATAAACAAGAGACAAGGTGTGAAAGGCTGGGCCAACAGTTACGCAATCGCCTCTGAAGAGCGAGGAAAACTCCGATGGCAGAAGTGTTCTACGTCCAGTGTCCTCATTGCAACTTGCGGACCAAGGCGGAACCTCGCCACCTGGGCAAAAAGGTGCGTTGTCCTCATTGCAAGCAGCAGTTCGTTGTGCAGATGTCTTCTCCGCCCTCGGAACCCCCCGCCTCTCCCGAGCCGCCTCCGCCCCCCGAGCCCCCGCCGGTCCCTCCCGGCGAGTTTGCCGCTGCTGGGGAGCCACCTCCGGCGGAGCCGCCCCCGTTTCCAGAGGAAACCTCCCCGGCAGCCACCGAGCCCCCGGAAAGCGGCAGCTCCAGTTGGGTACAGCGCTACCACCAGGCCGCACGCCGCAGCGGCTTGGAGCCAGCTACTCGCCTGCTGGATCTGCTGGACATCCGCCTGAAGAAATACCTCACGCCCTGGTTCCTGCGCATCTATTGGGTACTGACCCTCTTGTGGCTTTTTTACACCATCCCCACAACGATCTGGAGCACGCTTGCCGAGGACGAACGCCCCTTCAGCGGACCTCGGATTTCGTTTCTTGATCGCTCCCCCATGCCGACTCTTCGCCCTGAAAGCAGCACGGATACGGATTCTGTCTTGGGTGAAGTCGCTGCCAAGTTGCTCCAAGTGGTGGTCAAAACGATCCTGATCCTGGTGGGCGTGATGTTCATTCGGATCGTGCTGGAGTTTT
>JALSGI010000234.1 GCA_026982835.1 Planctomycetota bacterium
GCGTGTTTAGCGTGCCAGCACAAGACGAAGCGCCCCCAGAGCAAAAGAGTCGATTTTTGTCCGGCGAGCCGCGTGCGTCAGCACGCGGTTGCTACCGTTTGTGGCCATTGTTGCACTAGTCAACCGCCGGCCGGCGCCGGCGGCTTGGTGTCCGGTGTGAGATAACGTGGTTGGCGAGCCCCGGGCTTTAGCCCGGGGAGAGCCGAGAAAGAATATGTCGATCTCCTCCGCCAGCTGAAGCTGGCGGCTCGCTGTTCAACCGCCGGCTGACGCCGGCGGCTCGCCACTCCTCCAAGCCTCCAAGCCCTCACTCCTCCAAGCCTCCAAGCCCCCGCCGGAGCGGAATCTCCGGCGAGCCGCGTGCGTAAGCACGCGGCTTTTTACAAAACGGCAGCGAACGTCGCTTTGTTTTCGCAACCGGGAGCTGACGCTCCCGGCTCGCTGTTGAACCGCCGTTGGTCCGTAGGCGGTGCCGGGTACACTGGAAGCAGAAGGACTTTCGTTCCCCCCGCCCCGCAACCTGGAAGCCTGCCGCGTGGACCTGCTGCACCTGCTGCCCGGCTCGCCGCAACTGGGAGCCGCCTGCTCCCTGCACCGGGCCCGGGGCTTGCTGGCCCGGGTCAACGACCTGGCCGCGCCGCTGGAACGGCAAAGCCAGGCGCGGCTGCGGGAAGGTTTTGCGGCGCTGCGTTACCGGGCCGCCTCGGGCGAGCCGCTGGGGCGGCTGCTGCCGGAGTGCTATGCCACGGTGCGGGAAGCGGCTCGCCGCACGCTTTCCATGCGGCACTACGATGTGCAGGTGCTGGGAGGGGTGCTGGTCTATCTGGGGGCGGTGGCCGAGATGGAGACCGGCGAGGGGAAAACCCTCACCGCCACACTGCCGCTTTGTTTGTTCGCCCTCTCCGGTCGCGGAGCCCACCTGGCCACGGCCAACGACTACCTGGCCGCCCGCGACGCGGAGTGGATGCGGCCCATCTACCGCCTGCTGGGACTGAGGGTGCAAGCCGTGCTGGCCGAGACGCCTCCGCCCAGCCGGCGCGCAGCCTACGATGCCGACATCACCTACGGCACCATCAAGGAGTTCGGCTTCGATTTCCTGCGGGACCGCTTGGCCGCTCGGCGGCACCACGGGGCGATGTTCGTGCCCGAGGAAGCCGATTCTTCCGAGCAGCGTCTGCCGGGGCAAGTGCAGCGGGGGCACCATTTTCTGCTGGTGGACGAGGCCGACAGCCTGCTGATCGACGAAGCCCGTACTCCCCTGGTCATCAGCCAGATGGACCAGGAGACGGCCCGCCGCCGCGAAGCCACCTTCCGCTGGGCGGCCCAGGCGGCTCCCCAGTTTGCCGAGGAGGAACACTACGACTACGATCCCAAGAAGCGCCAGGTTACGCTCACCCTGGCCGGGCGCACCCGGGTGCGGCAGTTGCCCAAGCCGGAGGAGCTGGACCAGGTGGGCTACCTGGAGCTGTACGAGGCGGTGGAACGGGCCATTTACGTGGCGAGGGAGCTGCACCGCGACCAGCACTACGTGGTCCGCGGCCAGGAGGTGGTGATCATCGACGAATACACCGGCCGCCCCGGCGAAGGACGCCGCTGGAGCCGTGGGGTGCACGAGGCGGTGGAGGCCAAGGAAGGGCTGCCGATCCACCTGGGCGGCGAACACGCCGCGCAGGTGACCGTACAGGAATACGCCTCGCTGTACGAGCACCTGGCCGGGATGACCGGCACGGCCTGGGCCTCGGCCCGCGAGTTTCAAAGCGTCTATGGGCTGCAGGTGGTCCCCGTGCCCACGCACCGCCCCTGCCGTCGCGTGCGGCTGCCGGACCGGGTGTTGGGCACTTCCCAGGCCCGCTGGCAGGCGGTGGCCGAGGAGGTGGCCCAACTGCACCAGCAAGGCCGCCCGGTGCTGGTGGGCACGCGCTCCATCGACAAGTCGGAGCAACTCTCCGAGTTGCTCTCCCAGCGAGGGATCGAGCACCAGGTGCTCAACGCCCGCCACCTGGCCCGCGAAGCTGAAATCGTCGCCCAGGCCGGCCATCGCGGTCGGGTCACGGTGGCCACCAACATGGCCGGACGCGGTACGGACATTGCCCTGGGGCCCGGGGTAGTCGAGCTGGGCGGACTGCACGTGATCGTTTCGGAGTTGCACGAGTCGGCCCGCATCGATCGCCAACTGGCCGGACGCTGCGCCCGCCAGGGCGACCCCGGTTCCTACCGCTGCTACATGGCCCTGGACGACGAGATCCTGCTGCGGGGGTTGGGCCCGCGGGCCTATCGCCGCCTGGCGGCCCTGGGCCGCAGCAAGCCGCAGGGCCCCTGGGACCACCTGGCCCGCATCTTCTACCGCGCCCAGCGCCGCGTGCAGCGCCAGCACTACCGCCAGCGGCGCGTGCTGCTTTACCAGGCCAACCAGCGTAAGAAGATGCAATTGCAAATGGGCCTGGACCCCTACCTGGACACGCCGGAGGAGTAAAGAAAAAAGAAAAGAGAAGAGGCTGATTCGGCTTGCGGCGTGTGCTGTTGCGCGGGAGCTTCCGCTCCGCTGCGAGAACAAACGCAAACGTACCACCGGCGAGCCCCGAGCTTCAGCTCGGGGAGGGCGCGGAGGCTTGGAGGCGTGGAGGCTTGGAGGGATGGCGAGCCGCCGGCGTGAGCCGGCGGTTGAACAGTGAGCCGCGCACCGTCAGCCCGCGGAGGAGCCCAAGAGCCCCCCGCGTAAGCGGGGGGAGAAACCGCATCGGCTTGCGGCTTGCGGCGTGTGCTGTTGCGCGGGAGCTTCCGCTCCGCTGCGAGAACAAACGCAAACGTACCACCGGCTCTCCCCGAGCTTGGGGCCCGGGGAGAGCCGAATAAGTGCATTGCGTTATTTTTCTCCGCCAGCTGAAGCTGGCGGCTCGCCGTTGGCAAGAATAAACGCTTATTTCTACTACGTACGGAAGCGCCGGATCAGCAATGTGCTAGCTGGCTAAACACGTACGAAGCTTCAGCTGGCGGAGAACCGGCCAGCCGCGAACCGTCAGCCGGCGGTTGAACCGCGAGCCGGGAGCGTAAGCTCCCGGAGACGATAAGAAAGCGGCGCATGATTACCGTGCTCTCCATGGGCTTACGCCCACGGCTCACGGTTGTAGAACAGTCGCCGTTACGCAAAAACCGCATGCTCACGCTGGCGGCTCGCCGGGCAAAGAACAATCGGCGTCGTTACAGAAAAACCGCATGCTCACACAGCGGTTTGCCGTCCAAAAGACGCAGCAGCACGGTTGCCGTTTTTCTGGTGGTTCTATGAACCTCCAGCCGAGTCGTCCCACCAGCGGGGCATCCGCCGCAGCCAGCCGGCCACCACCAGCGCCGCGGCCAGCACGGCCAAGGCCCGCGGACGCGTCAGCGACACCAGCAGCCCCACCACCAGCACCGCCCCCAGCACAAAGTACCAGGGGAACCGCTGCAACGTGGGCAGAGCCAGCCACAGTGCGGCCATCACCAGCCCGATGCGCAGACAGGCCCCGATCCACATCTGCTGTTCCGGGCGCAGGAGAAACAACGTGCCCGCGGTGCCCAGCAGCAGCAGGGCCACCAGCCCCACGGTGGGACGGTGCAATCCGCGTTGGGGGCCAGGACCTGCTTGCCCGGGAGCCGCCATCAGATGCGATCCAGCGTGTCGATCCACCGCAGCAGCTCTTCCCGCTCCGCGGCGTCCAGCAGCCGCGGCTTGCCCGGCAGTTGCTTCACCACGACCGGATGCTTCATCTGCCGCAAGCGCTCCGCGGCCCGTTGCACCAGGGCCGTCCGCTGCGATTGGGCGGCGGTGGCGAAGTAGAAATACAGTGGGTGCACCGGTTCGGCTTCCACGGGTCGGGCCGCCAGTGGGGCCTCGATCGCCGCCACGGCCGTAACGGCCGAGCGATGTTGCATGGCCACCTGTTGGGCCATGCGGCCGCCCGTGTCATACCCGGCCAGCACCACTCGCAGCGGGTCGATCCGATACTGCCCCAACACGTGGTCGATCAGCTGGGTGGCAAACGCCAGATCGTCCCGGGCCGACCACCGCCGGGGGTTCTTGGCCCGCGGGGCCAGCAACACCACGTGGTACTCCCCGCACAGCCGCTTCCACTGGTTGAGCAGCTCTTGCCAGGCTTGTTCGTCCAGCCCGGCCGAGTCGTGGAACCACACCAGCAGCGCGTGGGGCCGGTTGGGGGCGTAACTGTCCGGCACGTAGAGCAGCGCTTCGTGG
>JALSGI010000235.1 GCA_026982835.1 Planctomycetota bacterium
CCGCCGCGGCTACAGCACGCACGTGCAGTGCCCGGCCTGCGGGTTCGCCATGCAGTGTCCCCGTTGCGAGATCAGCCTCACCTACCACCGGCAGGACGCCGTGGTGCTGTGCCACTGGTGCGACTATGAGCTGCCCGCCCCACGAACCTGCCCGGAGTGCAAGCATCCGGCCATCCGCTTTTGGGGCTGGGGTACGCAGCGGCTGGAAGAAGAAGTGCGACGGCGGTTCCCCGAGCACCCCTGCCTGCGGATGGACACCGACGCCATGCGCCGCCCGGACAGCCACCGCCGGGCCCTGGCGGCGTTCGAGCAGGGCAAGGTGCGGATTCTGCTGGGCACGCAGATGATCGCCAAGGGGCTGGATTTTCCCAACGTGCACCTGGTGGGTGTCATTAACGCCGACACGGCGCTTCATCTGCCCGACTTTCGCGCCTCGGAACGTACGTTCCAGCTGCTGGTGCAGGTGGCCGGGCGAGCCGGCCGGGGTCGCCGCCGCGGCTGGGTGCTGGTGCAGAGTTTTACGCCCGACCATGCCGTGCTCCAGGCGGCCGCGGCGCACGATTACCAACGCTTCGCCCAGCGGGAGCTCCAGATGCGCCGCAGTTTGGGCTATCCGCCCTTTGGCCACATGGCCCGCGTGGTGCTGCGCAGCTCCTGGCCCGAGAAGGCCCGCAGTTGGGCCGAGGAACTGGTCGTGCGCATCCAGCAGCAGCTTCAGGCCACCGCCGTGGAGGAACAAGGCGGTCGGGTGCTGGGTCCGGCCCCGGCCCCCCTGGCCCGCTTGCGCCAGCAGTATCGCTTCCACTTGCAAGTGCTGGTGCCCGAAGGAGTGCCGCTTTGGGACCTGGTGGCTCAGGCCCTGGAAGGCTTCCAGCCGCCGCAAGAGGTGCAACTGGCCGTGGACATCGACCCGGTGAACATGCTCTAGCAAAACCTCGCCCACTCCACAACCCGCCGGCGAACTGCCAGCTTCGTACGTGCTTCGCGTGCCAGCACAAAATGGAGCATTTCCAGAGCAAAAGAGTAGATTTTTATCCGGCGAGCCCCGGGCTTGGAGCCGGGTACGTGTTTAGCCGCCCGTTGAAGAAGTCTTCTTGAAACGGAAACGCATCACGGGACTGGCCATATCTTCCGAAAAAGCGGCTCGGCAGGAGCCTCGCCCTCCCGGACTTGCATTTTTCAACGGGCTGTTAGCGTGCCAGCACAAAACGGAGTGCCCCCAGATCAAAAGCAAGCCGAAGGCTTGCCAGCCCAGTAGCCGGTGGTCGTAGCGAAGCGGAGACCACCGGAAAGCACGGCCATTACCCACCCAGCACCCCGCCAGGGGTGCCAGAAACAGCGCACGGCTCCTCCATCTGGCATCCCTTCGGGATGCTCAAGGGCAAGGAAAAACGCTGCCTTCCGGGGGTCTGACGACCCCCGGCTACAAGAGTGCGACGCCTGCGGCGTCGGTCCTCCGGCTGCTAGCTGGCTAAACACGTACTCAGCCCGGGGAGAGCCAAGAAGAAACGCATGTCGATTTTCTCCGCTGGCTGAAGCTGGCGGCTTGTTCTCCTCCAACGACTCCCCCCGCTCACGCGGGGGGCTCTTTGTTCCCGCCCGGTGCGGAAGCACCAAGCGCAAGCCGCCAGTCGCAAGCCGCAAGCCGATTCCCGCCCGGAGCGGAAGCTCCTGCGCAACAGCGCACGTCGCAAGCCGCAGGTCGCACGCCCCTGCCCCTCTTTTCCCCCTGCGGGGAGCTGTCCACAATGGGAACGTTGCCGCCGATGCGGCACTGGCTTGGTCTCTTTGCAGCGAAACGTGAAAAAGGAACCCGACGCATGGCCACCGGGGAGCTGATTGCGCGGATCGACTACCGCCGCCAGGACGTATTGGAGGGGATCGGGCCGCTGCTGGAGCGGTTGACCATCCGCGGGGACATCCAAAGCCCCGAAAGCCGCCGTCGTACCGAGGAAGTGTTCGGCCAGCCGCTTACGCCGCAAGAGGTGGTTGAGCGGATTTGCCGCCAGGTGCAGCAGCGCGGGCTGGAGGCGGTGCTGGAGTACACGCGGCGCATCGACGGCGTGGAGCTGGGACCGGAGACGATCCGCGTGCCCGAAGAAGAGCTGGCCGCTGCCCACGCCCAGGCCGACGCGGAGCTACTGCAAACCGTGCGGCACGTGCGGGAGAACATTCTCCGCTTCCAGCAGGCGGTGGTGCCGCGGGATGTGCGCGTGCCGCTGCCCTCGGGCCAGGGCTACCTGATGCAACGCTACGTGCCGGTGCACCGGGTGGGCATTTGTGTTCCCGGCGGGGGAGCCGCTTATCCGTCCACCGTGTTGATGACGGCCGTGCCGGCCCAGGCGGCCGGGGTGCAGCAAATTGCCGTGGTGGCTCCGCCCACCCCCTTTGGAGCCTACAATCAAGACCTGCTGGCCACCTGCTGGGAACTGGGGCTGCGGGAAGTGTATCGCCTGGGCGGCGCCCAGGCCGTGGCCGCGCTGGCTTACGGCGTCTCAGGGGTGCCGCGGGTCGATATGATCGTGGGCCCAGGCAACTTGTTTGTCACCCTGGCCAAAAAGCACGTGTTCGGCGAGGTGGGTATCGACGCTCTGGCCGGTCCCAGCGAAGTGGTGGTGGTGGCCGATTCCTCGGCCCGGGGCGACTGGACCGCCGCCGACCTGCTGGCCCAGGCCGAACACTCTCCCGGGGCCAGCTTCCTGGTGACCTGGCACGAGCCGCTGGTGGAGCAGGTGGCCGCCGAGCTGGAAAAGCAACTGGCCAAGCTCGATCGGGGGGAGCTGACCCGGGAAAGCCTCCGCCAGTACGGGGCGCTGGTGCTGGTGCGCGATGAAGAACAAGCCGTGGAGCTGACCAACACCATCGCCCCGGAGCATCTCCACCTGGCCGTCGAGGAGCCGGAGCAGCTGTTGCAGCGGATTCACTCGGCCGGGGCGGTGTTTCTGGGGCACCACAGCCCGGTGCCGGTGGGCGACTACGTGGCCGGGCCTTCGCACGTGCTGCCCACGGGCACCACGGCCCGGTTTGCCAGCGGGTTGTCGGCCGCGCAGTTCGTGCGTTCCCACAGCGTGATCTACTACACGGCCGAGGACCTGCAACGCGAGGCGGTGCACGTGGAACGCCTGACCCGACGCGAGGGCCTGCCGGCCCACTGGCAGGCGGTGCGGTTGCGCGTGGAGTAGCCGTTGCGGTGGATGTTGTTCCTTTTTCCGAGTACGAGAATCCTTGAAGGCCCTCTGCATGACCAGCTTCGCCCGACCGGAAATCCAGGCCATCACGGGCTACACGCCCGGCGAACAGCCCCAGCAGGGTGAGTTCATCAAGCTGAACACGAACGAAAACCCTTATCCGCCTTCACCGCAGGTGCGCGAGGCGGTGCTCAAAGCCCTGGATCGGCTCCCGCTTTACCCGGACCCCTTGGCCTGGGAGTTTCGCCGCGCGGCAGGTCAGGTGCTGGGCGTGCCGCCGGAGTGGATCCTCTGCGGCAACGGCTCGGATGACATTCTGACCATCCTCACTCGCACCTGCGTGGGACAAGGGCAATGGGTCCGCTACCCCTATCCCAGCTACGTGCTCTACCGCACCCTGGCTCAGCTTCAAGGGGCCTACTTCGAAGAAGTGCCGTTCCGGCCCGATTGGAGCTTGCCGGAGGAGTTCACCGCGCCTCGGTCCGGGTTGCGGCTGGTGTATCTGGCCAATCCGAACAGCCCCTCGGGCACGGTACTGGCCCCCGAGCAAGTGGCCGACCTGGCCCGCAGGCTCCCCTGCCCGCTGCTTGTGGATGAAGCCTATGTGGATTTTGCCCAAACCCACTGCCTGGAGCTGGTGCGCAAGTGCCAGAACGTGCTGGTGAGCCGCTCGATGAGCAAGTCGTACGCCCTGGCCGGGGTGCGGTTCGGGTTCGTGGTGGCCCAGCCCCAGCTGATCGCCCAATTGGCCAAGGTGAAGGACTCCTACAACTGCGACGTGCTTTCGATTGCCGCGGCTACCGCCGCCATTCAGGACCAGGCGTGGCTGGAACAGACCCGCAGCCGCATCCTGGCCACCCGGGAGCGGATGACCCGGCGGCTGCAAGCGCTGGGGTTCGAGGTCACCCCCTCGCAGGCCAACTTCCTCTGGTGCCATCACCCGGACCACGAGTCCCGCCGGCTCTACGAGGAATTGAAGCGAGCCCGCATCCTGGTCCGCTACCTGGAATACCGGGATTGGCC
>JALSGI010000236.1 GCA_026982835.1 Planctomycetota bacterium
CATGCGAGCCTCCTTGCTTTGGTGGTGTTTTTTGGTGCCTACCAAAATACCTGCAAGGCGGCTCGCATGTCTTTATCCGTTTTCCCCAGGGACGTCTTCAAAGAGGGCAAAAGTGGAGGGGGGCAGGGGTTGCGGCAAGCCCTCCGAGGTTCCCGGAGCCGATGCGGCCCAAAGGGGAAGGGGAGCGCGAGAAGACGCCGTGGCGGGGGAGAGCAGGCCGCCTGGGGAGGGGGATGCCGGGGATTGTGAGTGGGCCGTGGCAGTTGCGTGGAGGAGCAAGGCATGAAGCGGATCAAGACCGAGGTGCTGGTTTGTGGGGGCGGGTGCGCCGGGTTGGTGGCGGCGGTGGCGGCGGCCCGAAACAACGCACGCACGCTCCTGGTGGAACGAGCCCCCTTTGCCGGGGGGATCATCACCACGGTGGGCCTTCCCTTCTTCGACGGGATCGCCGACAAGCGGACCGGCCGCATCGTGGTCCGTGGCATTCCCTTGGAGCTGTTGGTGAAGCTGGGCCGTGCCAAGCCGGGCCAGACGCACATTCGCCCCCATAATCCCACCATCGACTCCACCGAGCGTTTCAAGCTGTTGGCCGACCAGTTGCTTACCGACCACGGGGAGATGCTTCGGGTGCTTTATCACACGATGGTGTGCGACGTGGAGGTGCGCGGGGCGGAAATCCGGGCAGTGGTGGTGGCCAACAAGGACGGGCTGGTGCGGATCGAGCCCCGGGTGGTGATCGACGCCACCGGAGACGCCGACGTGGCCCATTGGGCCGGGGTGCCCACGGAGCAACACCGTCCTAGCATGCCCATGACGCTGCACTTTCGCATCGGCAACGTGCGGCGTCATGCGAAGCTGGTGCAGGCGGCGCGGCGGGCGTTGCAAGAGGCCCAGCGCCGCGGGGAGCTACCCATGTTCTACGGCCCAGGACTGATCTTTTGCTTTGCCAAGGACGAGGCCTACGTGCACGCAGTGCGCGTGCCGGGAGATGCCACGGACGCGCTGGACCTGACCCGAGCGGAGATACAAGGGCGAGCCGATGCGTGGACGATGTACCGGGTGTGGAAAGAGCGCGTGCCCGGGTTCGAGGACAGTTACTTTATTACCAGCGGTCCTTATATCGGCATTCGGGAGAGTCGGCGGGTGGTGGGCCGTTACGTGTTGACGGCCGAGGACATCCTCCGCCGTCGGCGATTTGAGGATGCAGTGGTGACCGGCTGCTGGTACCTGGACCGGCATCCCAATCGCACCACCTCGGGCACGGCCAACGATCCGGGGGAGCCGACGGTGCAGCCGGAGCCTTACGACATTCCCTTTGGCACGCTGGTAGTCTCCCGAGTGAGCAACCTGCTGGTGGCCGGGCGATGTCATTCGGCCACGGCGCAGGCGGCCAGTTCCACGCGGGTGTCGGTGACCGCGATGGGGATGGGGCAGGCCGCGGGCACTGCGGCGGCGTTGGCCGTGCGGGGAAAAGTGGAACCGGCGGAACTTTCGGGAGTGCGGGTACGGGAAGCGTTGGAGAGCCA
Source organism: Planctomycetota bacterium (assembly GCA_026982835.1). Taxonomy (GTDB): domain Bacteria; phylum Planctomycetota; class Planctomycetia; order Pirellulales; family S012-138; genus S012-138. Next base: position 1,527 of record JALSGI010000236.1, read on the forward strand.
AGGGGCCGGACCGCTGAGTGAGCCATGAGCCGATCCGGGCAGGGTTGCGCGTGATCCGGGACCGCCAAGTGACAGGGAGACGGCAAACGGAAAGGTCCTTGTCGGCAGGGGGGAGCGCCTTATAATCGGGCAAAGTGTCAAAAATCCCTGGGAGCATGGGAACCCGCAGAGGAGAAACGACGGATGGCCAATCTGGCAGAGTTTTCCGACCAGAACTTCGAGACCGAGGTGCTGCAAGCCGACCAGCCCGTGCTGGTGGACTTTTGGGCTCCTTGGTGCGGCCCGTGCCGGCAACTCGGCCCCATCGTGGAGCAAGTGGCCCAGGAATACGAAGGCCGCGTGAAGGTGGGCAAGCTCAACGTGGAAGCCAACCCGGCCACGGCTCAGAAATACAACGTGATGAGCATTCCGTTACTGGTGCTGTTCAAGGGAGGGCAGCCGGTGCAGCAGTTGCTGGGTTTGCAGCCGGCCGAGCAGATCAAGTCCATGCTGGATTCTGCCTTGTGAACCGGCGGCGAAGATCGTAAACTGCGCGGGAAATAAGTTAGGACACGATGTGAGGGGCAGTGGGTTGAGTTTGGCAGAGAAGGAGGGCCTTTTTCTCCTTATCCGGTGCGCCTGGGTTCCCCCGAGCCCAGGCGTTTTTTATGCGCCGACTACACGCAGCCTGCCAGCCACTGATAAATGCGCTCTTCGGCTTCCGGGGGGATGGCATGGCCGCGGTGGTGATTGAAAAAGCCCAGCAGCCAGGGCGGCTCGTAGAGCCGATAGACTTGCAGGGCCTGGGCCACCAGGGGCCAGCTGCGTCTGCCATCGGCGCTTTCGCCCCCGATGATGAGCATGGCCCGGGGGGCACAAAGAGCCAGCAGCTCGTGATGATCGTAAGGCCACGCTTGGGTGGAGCGAACGCGGGGGCCCAGGTACCAGGGGGCGTCCCAGTTGGAATAGGCAATCCCTAGCCCTCCTTCGCTGGCCACGGCCGCTTGCACGCGGGGATCCATCGCCGCCAGGTACAGGGTTTCCTTGGCTCCCAGGGAGTGGCCCACCGCGGCCAGGCGTCGGGAGTCCACCTGGGGCAGGGACTCCAGCAGGTCCAGTGCCCGCTGGCCGTCCCAGAGCATCTTGGCCATACCGCTTGCCCGAGGGTGACGCTTGCGCACTCGGGCCACGGCGGCAGTGTAAGGCTCCTGGGGCGTTTTTTCCTGCCAGAGAAAGCAACGGGGGCACAAGGCCACCCAGCCCCGCTGGGCCAGGTGCAGGCCGATGTGTTTTTCCGGCGGGCCTTCCAATCCGGCCGGCTGGCGGATGGTGTAAGAGACTGTGGAGTGAAACACCACGGCCCCGGGCAGTTTCTCCTCCGCAGCGCCCAGCGGCTGAAGCAAGTAGGCCTCGACGGCCTGGCCCGGCTCCACCTCGTAGCGGATCAACTGCCGCAAGCAGCCCTGGAGTTTGTCCTCTTGCAGCACACGGAAGCGGGGCTTGGGCACGGGGCAATCCAACTGGCCCAGCAGCTCCTGCCACCGCCGTTGGATGCGGGGGCGCAGCCGCAGCCAGGCCTGGCGTGTGAGCAGGCCCTGGCTGCCGGGGGTGAAGGCCAGCGGGCGCAAAGGGCGGGGAAGGGGCGGCACGCGGACCGGGGGGCGCTGCACTTCGGCAAGCCAGGGCACGCCCCGCTGCCGGGCGGCGGCAAAAGCTGCTTGTCCCCGGCAAGCCCATACCCCGGCGCCCAACAAGGCAAACATCATGCGGCGGCTGATCGGTGGCTGTGGCATGGTGGTTGGGTGGGGTTGGCGGATACGGGAACCTCGCTGCTGCGAGCCGAAACCGGACCTATCATACCACATGCCGCGGGATAGTCGGCGCGCGGGGCGGATGTAATTCCGGTTGGTTCCGCTCCCCGCTCGCTGCCCTCCGCCGACTGAAGTTGGTGGCTCGCTTTTGGAAAAATGCGTAGCTCAGCAAAACGAGGCAAAATAGAATAGGCGACAACGTCCACTGCGACTCCCGTTCCTTATTCAAATGGAGCCACTGCAACGATGACCTGCCCCCGTGTTGTGCGAAACTGGCTTGCTGGTTCTCTGGCGTGGTTGCTGGTGTTACTTGGTCCGGTGGCGGTCGGCCAGGCCCAGAAGCTCAAGCCCCCCTTCGACGGCCCGCCCCGGTCGCTGCGCACGCGGCAGTTCGACGTCAAGCACACAGTGCTGCACCTGGACCTGGACTGGCAGGAGCAACTTATCCGCGGCCGGGTGATTCATCATGTGGTGCCGTTTCGCACGCTGCGGGAGCTGCACCTGGACGCCGCCGAAATGACCGTGCAGCAGGTGCAGGTCTCCCGGCAATTGGCAGGCCCCGATCCGCAAAAGAAAGAACAGGCAATCGCCAGCCGCTTCCAGACCAAGGGGGAACAGCTCATCATCGCGCTGGCCGAGCCGGTCCGCCCCGGAGAGCAAGTGACCATCCAGGTGCGCTACCAGGTGCGCCGCCCGCGCCGCGGAGGGCACTTCGTGGTGCCGGATCGGGACGAGCCTTCGCAGGCCCGGGTCTTCTGGACCCAAAGCGAGCCGGAACAGGCCCGCTACTGGTTCCCCTGCTACAGTTCCCCCAACGACATGCTCACCAGCGAAACGCTGGTTACGGTGCCCAAGGATTTCTTCGTGCTCTCCAACGGAGTGCTTAAG
>JALSGI010000237.1 GCA_026982835.1 Planctomycetota bacterium
CGAGGACCTGGTAGGTGCGTTGTTCTCCCTGGGTGGGGGTGATGGTCACCACGTCGCCGGGGCGCACGTGGAGAATCTGGGCCAGCTTGCGGGTAAGCAGCAGTCCGCTGCGGGGCACGGCGGCACGGCGGCCGTCGCGGGTGCGCGGGGTGGTGAGCAGGGCCGCAGGCTCGACGCCCGTCAAGGTGATCCGCCGCTGCCGGTGCTGGTGGGCGATGGTGCAGGGGATCCAGGCCACCGGCTCCAGGTAGCCCACCTGCGGAAAGTGCCCGATGTAGTCGGCGGCCCGCCGCGGGTGGTGGTCCTTGAAGGTCAGCTCCATGTCGGCCCGCTGGACCATGCGGAACTGGAAGTCCAGCAGGAACCACATGCTGTCGTGGAGCATCAGCCCGGCCGTAAGCAGCGCCGAGCCGGCCAGGGCCGCAGCCACCACGGTGCCGGAGCGGAACGGGTTGCGAAGCACGTTGCGCAGGGCCAGCCGCCATTGGAAACGGAGCCGGCGCCACAGCCAGCCCAGACGCTCCAGCCACACGGCCCCGCCCAGCGGGGGCGGCGGGGGGCGCATCGCCTCGGCCACCTGGAGCCGCAACACCTGCCAGGCCCCCTGCCACACGCCCAGCACGCTCACCAGCACCGAGATGGCAAAGCCCCAGGCGGCCAGGTCCGGGTAGAAGTGGTGCCGCAGTTGGGGAAACTCGTAAAAGGTGGCGTAGATCTGCGTAACCCAGATCGAAAGCCCATACCCTCCGGCCACGCCCAACGCCCCGGCCACCACGCCCACGGCCGCGCCGAACTTCAGCACGTGCAGCAGCAGTTGCCGATCGCTGTAGCCCAGGGCCTTCAGCGTGCCCATGATCACCCGTTGCTGCTGCACCCAGCGGCTCATCAGCGCATGGAGCACCAGCGCCGCCACGGCAAAAAACATGGTGGGCATGATGTAGGTGAAGGTTTCCAGCCCTTCGATCTCCTCGGTTAAGAAGCGGTGGCTGGGCTGGTCCCGAAGCGGCGTGGTGCTTACCACCCCGTAGGGCTTCAGCCGCCGTTGAATCCGCTGCAAAAGCTGCTCCACGTGGCGTTGTCCCCGGGGGCTGAGCCGTCCCAGCACTTCGTTGACTGCCCCCTGGAAGTCGAACACTTCCTCGGCGAACGCGTGCTTGATGTACAACACGCCGAAGTGCTCTGGGTCCGGGGTGATCGAGCCGGGACCCATCATGTAAACAAACTCGCTGCTGATGGCCGTACCCACCACGTGCAGTTCCTGCCGCCGGTCGCCCAGCAGCACGTGGATCGTTTGCCCGGGCAGCAGCCGGTGCCGCCGGGCGAAGGCGTCGCTGACGATCACCTGGTTGTCGCGCCGCGGGGTGAAGTATCCGCCGCGGCGCAGGACGATGCGGTTGAGTGTGCCGTCGGCCGCTTGAGGCAGCGAGAGCACCAGGGCGTTGACCACCTCCGGTTCTCCCGGCAGATCCACCGTGGCGTAGAAGCCGATCCGCCCCTGCAACTGCACCACCCCGGGAAGCTGCCGCAGGGCGTGCAGTTCGGCCGCGGGCATTTTTTTCACCCGCACCCAGAAGTGGGCCATGCGGCACTGGGCGTAGTAGTGCCGCTGGGCCTGCTGCAAGTTGCGCTGCGAGGAACCCAGCTCCACGTACACCGTCACCCCCGCCACCAGAATGCCCACCACCGCTGCCAGCGAACCGGCGTTTTGCCGCAGGTCGCGCAGCAGCTTGCGGTCCAGGATGCGGCCTACCACTGGATCTCCTCCGGGGGAACCGGCCGGGGGTTCTCCTCCACGGCCGCCACTTCGCCGGAACGCAGGCGGACCAGGCGTCGGGCCATCTGCCCGATGGCCAGGTTGTGCGTGATTATCACCACCGTGGTGCCCAGCTGGCGGTTGATGCGCTCCAGCAGCCCTAGCACCTGGTGGGCGGTGTCGAAGTCCAGCGCCCCGGTCGGTTCGTCGCAAAGCAGCAGCTCCGGCTGCTTGGCCACGGCCCGGGCGATGGCCACCCGTTGCTGCTCTCCGCCGGAGAGCTGGGCGGGGAAGTGGTCGCGGCGGTCTTGCAGGCCCACCAGGGCCAGCGCTTCCAGGGCCGGCAGCGGGTTGCGGCTGATCTGGGTGGCCACCAGCACGTTTTCCAGCGCCGTGAGGTTGGGGATCAGGTTGTAGAACTGGAACACGTAGCCCACGTGATGCCGCCGGTACTGGGTCAGCTCGGCCGGGCTGAAATCGTTCAGCCGCCGGGAACCGAAGTAGATGTCGCCCTCGGAGGGCAGGTCCATGCCGCCCAGCAGGTTCAAAAGCGTGGTTTTGCCCGATCCGCTGGGGCCGACCACCACCAGCAGCTCCCCCCGGGCCACTTGGAGCGAAACGCGGTGCAGGGCCCGCACCACGACTTCGCCCATGGTGAAGTACCGGCTCACCTGGTGCAGGCGCAGCAGGACGTTCTGTTCCACGGCAGGACCGGTTTGGGAAGCGGCGGATTGTGAAGACATGGGCGGTTTTGTTCGTGTTGGCGTTTATTCTTGCCCGATGCGGCAGAATCGGTTGCTGACGGACGTGCCGTCCGGCGAGCCGCAAGCGTGAGCTTGCGGTTTCTCAGAACAGCAGCTGCCCGGTTCCGAGCAACCGGGAGCTGGCGCTTCCGGCTCGCCGTGGGTGGCGTTGACGTTTTTCGGTGTGGCTGACTTTTCTCCGCTCCAGCGGCTCGGCCGGAGCCTCGCCCTCCCAGTCGTGCCAATCGAAGCCTGTTCTTGCCTCGGAGCGGAAGCTCCTTGGCGAGCCCCCGGCTTTAGCCGCCCGGAGAGCCGAATAAGCGCTTTTGGTTATTCTCCTCCGCCAGCTAAAGCTGGCGGCTCGCCGGTTGCAAGAATAAACGCTTTTTCTCGCACTGGTGCGGAAGCACCGGCGCCGGCCGCCCGGCGCAAGCCGCAAGCCGATTCTTGCCGCCTCCCCCCGCTGACGCGGGGGGCTCTTTATTCTCGCCCGGAGCGGAAGCACCTGGCGCAGGACGCAAGCCGCACGGCGCAAGCCGTTCTACTCCACTTGCCACTCCAGCACCCCGCCGGAGAAACCCTCGCGCAGTTGCACCTCCACTCGCAAGGCGTCGGTCACTACGGGCTTGAACCGCACCGTGTTGTAGCGGTCCTTGTGCACCGTGTAGGGGGTGAGGTTTTCCACCGGCACCCAGCGGCCCTGGCGGCGGTAAAGCAGCCGCCAGCTTGCCGGCACGCGGCACTGGCCGCGGCCCGTATCGTCGAACCAGTAGAGCTTCACCTGCTGCACCTTGGCCGGGCGGGGAAACTCCAGTTGCACCCACTCCCGCGTGCCCCGGTGCGGCCACCAGGTGTGCCGCACGATGCTGTGATCGCCGGAGTGCTTGGGTTGCTGCTGGTCGTTGATGGCGGTGACGGTGTCGCTGGCCCAGGTGTGCGAGGCGCTGGGGCGGCTGCGCGAAGCCAGCGTGGGCGGCGGGCGGCGGGGCACCAGCTCGGCCCGGGTGGGCACCCATACGGTCATCTCGCCCACGCGACGATGGGCCCAGGCATAGTACGGCACGGCCCGAAGCGCAACCGGCTCCAGGCGCCGGCCCTCTTCGGTATCCACCACCCGCTTGCCCCGGCCGCGGAGCACCACCACGCCGTCGAAAAGCTCGGGGCGCGGCTCGGGGGTCAGCCGCACTTGGGGGTCCACCACCAGATCGAGAACGCGGCCCTGGTGGTCCACGGCTTCGAAGCAATAAACGATCGGCCCGCGCTGAAACGCCACACGGCCGCGGTCGGCTTCCACTTTTGGATGGGCCAGCACCCGCCGCACGGGCATCTGGAGTGCAAGCACCACGCGGTCGCCTGCGGACCAGCGACGGCGCAGCACCAGGTAGCCTTTCTCCAGCGGCGGCTTCAACGGCTGGCCGTTCAGTTCCACGCGGTAGGCACTTGGCCCGGGCGGATCGAAGCGATACAGCTCCCCGGGCAGCACTTCGCCTCGGGCCCAGCCGGGCAGTCGCAGCCGCAGTTCAAACTCGGCCGCCTGTTCCGGCTGGAGCGTAATCTCGATCCGGCCGTCCCAGGGGTAGCGGGTCTTTTGCTCCACCTGCACCCCGGTGGCGGCAAGCTGCACTTGGGCCTGGCCGGAGTCATAGAGGTTCACATACAGCACGTCGTCCCGCACCGCATAGACCATCCCCGGCACCGAAGGGAAG
>JALSGI010000238.1 GCA_026982835.1 Planctomycetota bacterium
AAGAATAAAACCCACTGGCTCAACATCCTCCATGCCGGCTGGCCGGGGGGGTTGGTCCTGGGCAGCGTGCTGGCCGTGGTCTTTGGCAGCAACGAGAAGTTCCTGGGGCTGCCCGGCCACATGTGGCAGTGGAAGCTGGGGCTGGTGCTCATTCCGATGGTCCTTTACGGGTTGATCCTGCTGGGCTTGCGGTTTCCGCAGCAGGAGCGGGTAGCCGCCGGGGTGTCTTACAAGGAGATGTTGCAGGAGTTCGGGGCAGGCAGCTTTTTCATCGTGTGTTTCCTGCTCATCTTCGGCATCGACCAGATTCTCCGCGTGGCCCAAACCAACCTGGAAACCGTGCTAGGGCTGCAACAAACGGTGGCCCAGTGGAGCGCCACGCTGGGCGAGTTTTGGGCTCGCACCGCCTTGTTCGCTCTGGTGGCCCTGGTGCCCACGGTGCTGTTTGCCCTGTACGTGCTGCGGTTCGGCCGGCCCATGTTCGTCTTCCTGCTGCTGGTGATGTTTCTGCTGGCCACCACGGAGCTGGGCACCGACAGCTGGATCACCGACATCATGAAAAGCGTGCTGCAAAGCGACGTGGCCGGGCCGCTGGTGCTGGCCTACACGTCGATCATCATGTTCGTGCTGCGGTTCTTCGCCGGGCCGATCGTGCACCGGATTTCCCCCTTGGGCTTGCTGGCCGCCAGTGCGGCCATTGCGTGCGCGGGATTGCTGTGGCTCTCGATGGCCGGGCAGACCCTGGCCATGGTCTTCCTGGCCGCCACCTGCTACGGGTTGGGCAAAACCTTCTTCTGGCCCACCACGCTGGGCGTGGTTTCCGAACAGTACCCCAAGGGCGGAGCCTTGATGCTCAACGCCATTGCCGGAGTGGGGATGATCTCCGTGGGGGTGCTGGGCAGCCCGATCATCGGCGCCGTGCAGGACCAGAGGCTGGAACAACTGCTTCGCCAGGAGGCCCCTGAGCTTCACCGGCGACTGACCGTGGTGAAAAAGGGCATGTTCGGCGAGGCCACCGCGCTGGACCAGGAAAAGGTCCAGCAACTCCAAGCCCGAGCCGCCACGACCCAACTGGCCCAGCAATTCCTGGCAAAACTCCAGCAGCTTCGTATCCAGGCCCGAGCCGCCGCGGAGGAACTGGACAAACAACTACTGAAAAAACTCCAGCAGCTTCGCATTCAGGCCCGAGCCGCCACGAACGAACAAGCCAAGCAACGGCTGGAAAAACTCCAGCAGCTTCGCATCCAGGCCCGAGCCGCCGCGGAGGAACTGGACGAGCAACTTCTAGAAAAACTGCAACAGCTTCGCATCCAAGCCCGAGCCGCCACGGACCAACTGGCCCAGCTATTCCTGGAAAAACTCCAGCAGCTTCGCATCCAGGCCCGTCAGGCCACGCTGGCCAAAATCGCCGTCTTGCCGGCCATCATGTTCATTTGCTATGTGCTGTTGATCTTCTACTTCCGGGCCAAGGGCGGCTACCGGCCGCAAACGCTGCTGGCCCGCGAAGGCGAAGCCGCAGCCGCCGTGGAGTATTGATCCGAATATCCCCAGCTCCGCCCCCTTCCCGAAAGCAACACTTGCCCCCTCGGCCCCTTCCATCGCAGCAGCAAGGAGACGATCGGTCGAAGGGGCGCCGGCACTTACCCCCAGGCTTGGCGTTCCCGGAAACACGCCGCTTGCTACTCTTCGTAGGGGATTTCGCAGCCCAGGGGGCGCGTCTCCACCAGCCGCGGGCGCTTGCCGGCAAGGAGAGCATCCAGGGCGCGGCGCAGGTAAGGATGCTGTACCGGGCCGCCTTGGCTTTTCCACACCTGGTCGTCGATCGTGCCCATGTAAACGATGCGGCCGCGGGCATCGAGCACGAACACCTCCGGCGTGACGCGAGCCCCGTAGGCCCGGGCCACCCGCCGCGAAGCGTCCCGCAGGCACAGAAAAGTAAACCCCTGCTCCTTGAGGCGCAGTTGGAGCTTGGGCAGCTCATCACTGGGCGTGTCGCCCACGTTGATCACCACCACCTGCACTCCCTTGCCAGCGTAATCGCGGTGGATCTGCTCCAGCCGCCGCTCGCAGCCCAGGGCACAAGGACACACCGTGCAGGAGAACACCAGCACCGTGTAGCCCCGCCCCAGAAACTCCTGCAAGGAGTGCCGCCGGCCGTCGGTGCCAGGCACCCCTTCCCACCGCGGGGCCGGATCGCCCACCGAAAGCACGCGATTGAACCGCCCGGCCTCGGCCGGAGCCAGCAGCAGCAGGGCCAACATCACCCCCAGGGGCAACAGGAGCCAACGGGGCATGGTTTCCTCCTCACAGGGGTTTACTGCGTTCTAATCTTTATTCTAACGGGCCTTCGAACAGCGTAACAACACGCCGGCACGCTTCGGGTGCTCTTCCCCTTGTGGAGCAATGAGGAATGCAACAGCGTTAAAGGGGGGCCAGGGGACTTGTTCAGCGGACCGACAGAAGGAGGGGCCTAGCGTGGCTTGCGGGCAGGAGGAGGCGCCGGGCTCCATTGCCGAACCAACGGAACAACAAACTTCCGAGAGAAATCGGCAATGGTCACCACCTGAATCCCATGGGTCGCGTAGCAGCGGCGGGCCTCATCGGGGGAAACGCGCGGGACGACCAGCGTGGTAGGAAGCTCTTCCAAGGAAAGTAGGAACTGTTTTCTACGGTACTGTTCCAACGACTCTTGCCAACTCCCCGTTTTAGCTTCCACGCGGTACAAACGGCGGTGAATGGCGAACAGGATGTCCATCTCCACCATTCTCCCTTGGCCCAAGAGCAGGAAGCCGTTTATTACCCATTGCAGGGCCTGGGCCAAAGCACTCTGACTGAACTCTTGAAGCAGTTGCTGCATAAGGAAACGTTCCAGCCATCCCCCACACAAAAACTGGCGGCAGAAAGTGGGTGGAGTGCGCAGGATAAGCAGCTTGTCTCTGCGGAGATAATGGTATCGTATCCCGAAGTAGCGGTTTAACTCTTCGCATAATCCGCAAGAAGCACCAATGACTTGTTCGGGCTGTTGTTCCAGGGGAACGCAAGCCTCTTTATGGTTTGCCGAGTAGTGCTTTTTGAGATGTTGCAAGAAAAACTCTAAGTGGTGGTAGCGGGTTCCAATGAATCGAGCAACCCGATTCAGCCGTTCGGAAATCTCCGGCGGTACGCCCACTCGCTCAACCAAGCGAAAGCCCCGTGGACGAAAAAAATCTTGCAAGACACCAGGAACATTCTGGTCACTGAAACCTTCCGGAACAGGGAGGTCTGACCCGTGAAGAGTGGTTGGTTGCATAGGAGCCCCTTTGGTACGAATCCCCGGTCGTCTGGGACACCAAAGGGATTATACAGGCACTCCCTGGCCCTAGGCAAATTTTTCTTCCAACTTTTGGCCGGGATTCCGCCAGACGAGGTACTTTGGAAAAACGCTACGGGGGACTCGCGCCTCTGCGTTCCACAGCAAGCATGCTACGATGGCGGGAGAGATGCTCCTGTGTAACATGCTCCGCCCGGGAACTTTCTGCCCATGTCCGACTCGCCCGCCCAAGCCAATGCTGCTTCCCAACAGCCGCCGGCTGCCCAAAAGGACGCTCCGCCCCGCAGCCGGTCCGGCAAGCTGATCCTGCTGCTGGCCACCGGGGCAGGAGTGGGCTGCCTGCCGGGAGCCCCCGGCACCTGGGGAGCCGCCCTGGGACTGCTGCTTGCCGCAGGGATGCTCCCGCTCCCCTGGTGGGTGGCGGCGGCCGTCACCGCGGCGGGAGGGCTGCTGGGCGTGCCGATTTGTCGCCACGCCGCGCAGCTCTTTGGCCGCAAAGATCCCCCGCAGGTGGTCTGGGACGAGCTGATCACCGTGCCGCTGGTGTTCGTCCTTTGTCCCGTGGCAACCGGCCCCTGGTGGTGGGTGGGAGGACAGCTCCTGCTGGGCTTTGCCTTGCACCGCCTGTTCGATATTGCCAAGCCGCCGCCGGTGCGCACCGTGGAACGTTTGCCTGCCGGCTGGGGCATCATGGCCGACGACTGCGTGGCCGCTGCCTACGCGGCCGCAGGCTTGTTCCTGCTGCGGCTGGCGGCCGGATATGGGCTGTAGGGTGACGGCTTGCGGCGTGCGCCTTGCGGCTTGCGCCGGAGCTTCCGCTCCGGGGGCTTGGAGGCGTGGGGGCTTGGGGGAATGGCGAGCCGCCGGCGGTAGCCGGCGG
>JALSGI010000239.1 GCA_026982835.1 Planctomycetota bacterium
TTCGCCGTAAGTGTAATTCCGGCTTTCATCTAGCTGGCGCAACCACTGCTCGGCACGATGGGCTTGCACCAGCCGTTGCTGGCGCGGGGCGAATCGCACCTGCTGGTCGCGAAATTGCCGGATGATAGGACTTTGGTAATTGCGGTGCATGGATGTTTCCCCTTGCTGGCCGCTGGGAAGCCTTCCTACGGGTGCCCCAGGCGTCGTTGGCGGAAAAACGCCGTCCTTAACGTTTTTGTCGGTTCTTCCCGTTGTTACTACGCTCGAACTGGACAGTTCGTTCCAGTTTTTCCGCTCCGGCAGAGGCTGTCAGCTCCACAGGACAATTTTTCTATGCTGCAAGGATCGTGCCAAAAACCAAGTTTCCAACACTTTGCTAGCAGGGATTGCTCCTTAAGTGAAAAAGTTCTCTTTCCACGTAACACGTTGAAAAACAAAGCATTACGCTTATGAGCCACCCTGCCGGGCAGGTGCGCTCTGCAAGAGGGAACAGAAGTCCACTCTCACGACTTGCCCGCTTGGCTCCTGGTGGGTGTACTGTTTTGACAGCAAAATTGACTGCGCTGTGTCGTTTTTGCAGACATCACTTTGATTTTCTCTCCTCTGTCACCCCCCCGCCTTATTCGTCCCCGCAGCCGGCTTCTTGCGGCGGTGGTCGCCTCGGAGCTTGCCGGGGGGAGGCCCCTGTGCTGCTCCCAATGAAGTTCCTCGCACCGGGTTGTCAATCCCCCGGCTTGCCAGGAGAGCAAACATTCGTCCTAACTGCAATCAACTACTCCACATCGGATTACTGACGCTTCGGCTCAACTTTCCCGCAGCTGGCAGTCGATGGGAAAGCTGCCCCGGGGAGGGACTGGTTCCTCCTTCCTGCTCTTAAAGAGGCGTCATCCCATGAAAAAGTTCACCGCCAAAGCCGTTTTTTTGGCCGGATTTGGGTTAGCCGTACTGGGGGTTTACCAGCCGGGTCGGGCAGCCGGGCCTTCCGCTTGGCAGGTGGAGCTGTCGCTCCAGGCCCAGGGCCACCTGGTCCTGATGCAAGAGAAAGGCAAGGCCCGGGTGCCCCTGAAGCTGGATTCCACCCAACGCTACGAGCAGTATCACTTGGTGCACCGGGGCGTGCCCACTTCCCTTTGCTGGTATCAGCAGGCTGCGGCCACCGTGGAAGTGGATGGTCAAAAAGTGCCCCAGCAACTCCCCCAAAGGCGGCGGTTGCTGGCCGTGCAAACGCTAAAGGCTCGCGTGGTGCTGTTCCGGCCCGGGGGGCCGCTGAGCCGGGAGGAACTGGACCTGCTGGACCTGCCCGGCCATCCGCACGCCCTGCGGACATTGCTTCGGCAATACCAAGATCCCTGGGAACCGGACGCCACCTGGCGCCCGCGGCCGGGACATCTGGCCGCTTTGCTGGGTCTGGACGCCGTGGGGGCCAGCACCGTCCGGGCTCGGGTCCGCACCCTCGACCGGGAACAGGGATACCTGAGCGTGGTTCTGCGAGGCAAAGTGGATGGGGCCATTCACGGGGTGGCCACCCAGATCGACCTGAAGGCCACGTTGAAAGCCACCTGGCCGGAGAGGGAACCGCTGGAGCTGAATATGACGCTGCAGGAAAAGCGTCCTATCGGCCACGTGGGGCCCGGGCTGGAGGTCCAGGCCACCGTGCACCTGAAGCGGCGGCGGCTTTCCGGCCCAATCCACCTGGCCCGGCACCTGGACCGGCTCCCCCATCAGCCAGCCGACCCGATGGCCCTGCGGCTGGAGCTGGTCCAGCCGGAGCTGGGCCTGCGGCTGGAACACGATCGCCGCTGGCACGTGGTGCACGTGAGCCAGCAGGGCCTGGTGATGCGCCTGCTGGACCGGGGGGAGCTGGTGGCCCAATGCAACATCGGCCGGGCTCCCCGGGAAAAGGGGCCGCTTGCGGCCCAGCCGTGGCGGGAACGGGTCAGCCAGTCGCTCGGGGAGCACTTCGCCCGCTGGAGCCAGCCGGCCCGAGTGCTCAAACTCAAAAACGGCAACCAGGCCCTGCACCTGACGGCCGAAGGCGAAGTGGAAGGGTTGCCTATCCTCTGGGACTATTGGATCCTCCGCAGCCCTGCGGGCCACCAGGCCACGGTGCTGTTTACGCTGGAGAAGAAGTTTGCAGGCCGGTTCGGCAACGCGGATCGGCTGATCGTGCACACTTTGCAATTCCTGGCCTTGGAAGACCGAGGCGAACCGACGGCTGCCGGCGCTGGCCCCGCCGGGGAAAAACGGCGATGATAAAGCCCAGTGGTTTTCGGTTTCCCCGGCTCCCGCAAGAGGATGGCCCATGCCCCGCGTGCTGCTGCCCATCGGAGATGCCACCGAAGTGCTGGACACCATGTACCCCTACTTCCGCCTGCCGGAAGACGGGTTCGAGGTGGTGGTGGCCGGCCCGGAGGCACGCTGGTACCACATGGTGATGCACGAAATCCCCCCGGCGGCCGAACCGCCCTGGGACATCACCCGCGAATCCCCCGGCTACCACCTTCAGGCCACGGTGGCCTTCGCCGAAGTGCATCCGGAGGAGTACGCCGGGCTTTTTCTTTCCGGGGGCCGGGCTCCGGAGTACCTGCGCTACGACCGGCACCTGCTGGAGATCACGCGCCATTTCTTTCGGGAACAAAAGCCGGTGGCCTCGGTGTGTCACGGTATCGAGATTCTCACCGCCGCCGACTGCATCCGCGGCCGTCGCGTGACCACCGTGCCCAAGTGCCGCCTGGACGCCGAACAGGGCGGGGCCCAGTACGTGGACCAGCCCATGGTACGCCACGGCAACCTGGTCACCGCCCGAACCTGGCACGACAACACCCCCCTGCTGAAAACCTTTGTGGCCATGCTGAAGGAGTACTGCGGCCATTGCTGAGCTTCGTGGCCGCCAGCCCGGAGGCAAAGGGCCAGGCAACCCGCTGGATGTCGGCGAGGAAGGCAAAAGGGGCTGGCTTCGACGCGGGTGGGCTGGAACAGAAGGTCTTTACTGTTTTTTGGCGTTTTTTTCTCGGGGCGGCCCAAACCTCGGCGAGTTTTCTGCACTCTTAATCTATGAGCCACCGGCCAAGGCTTGAGAGGTCAACGGCCCGTTGAAACCCGCCAGCTTGGGAAAGTGAAACTCCCGCATGGGCCGCTTCTTCCAGGGCCTGCCACAACATCCGAAAAAGATTTCGGTTTCAAATGGACATTGGCTTCTTCCACGGGTTGCAGGGGCATCCCGGCGGGGAGTGGTTCAGGTGGCGGGGTTGTAAGGATTTTTCGGCGACTGCGTTTAGAGAATAGAGAGTCGCTTCCTGTCGGCAACGGAAAAAGCGACACGGTGTTTTTCGATTTTGTTCTCGCTGCCTTTGGCAAGAAGAAGGTGTTTGCATGAAGGTAGTCTTTTCCCCCCCGACTGACGATGGCTGGATGGTGTTGCACTTTGATTGCGAGTTGCCGCTCCCACCCGCGGAGCCACGATCGCTCCCTTTCTTTTTGCGATGCCCGCTATGCTTTTCCCGATCGTTGCCCTTGAAAAAGATTGCTATGGGGATGGCGATCGCCAACCGCGGGCGTTTCGTGGTGGAGATGGCTGACCCGGAACACCACTTTCTCCGCTTCCTAGAGGACCTGCTTATTTCGCGCGGTATGGAGCGGGCGATCATCGACGGTCGGTACCGGATGTGCGTGCAGGTGGGCGGACTGTTCTCGCCGGCCGAGGTGGCCCGGGCAGTGGCCGAATGCGTGCAGCGGTACTTCTACCCGGAGGATGAGCTCACGGTGGAGCCTCTGCCGCCGGAGGACATCCCGTCCTTCCTGCTGGAGAAGTAAGCGTCCGATCCGGCGCACGCCGTAGCAAAAAGAGAGCCTTCCCCACACAACCCCCCAGCAGGCCAAGCCCGAAAACGAATCCGTACCCTCCGGCGGGTCTCCTGGCAGGGGGTGCTGAGCTCTGGAAGGAGAAGCACTACGGACTCCCGAGCTCTGCTGGAGCTGGGCCTTGCCAAGGAGCAGTACCTATCTAGCCGGCTAGTACTTTGCTGATCTGTCGCTTCCGTACGAGGCGGAAATAAGCGTTTATTCTTGCCGACGGCGAGCCGCCGGCGCCGGCCGGCGGTTGGCCGGCGTAGCAACGACCACAAACCGTAGCAACCGCGTGCTGACGCACGCGGCTCGCCGGTTGCAAGAATTGGC
>JALSGI010000240.1 GCA_026982835.1 Planctomycetota bacterium
CCGGACTGAAGTCCGGGGCTCGCCACTGGTGCTTCCGCACCGGGCAGGAAAAAGCGTGTTTTGTGGAAAACAACGTACCTGGTGGACTTGCTTTGATTCTTGCAACGGCGAGCCGCGCGTCGTCAGCCGGCGGTTGGCCAGCGTAGCATCGGCCACAAACGGTAGCAACCGCGTGCTCGCGCCCGCGGCTCGCCGGACAAAAATCAACTTTTTGCCCTGGAGACGCTTCGTCTTGTGCTGGCACGCTAAGCACGTACAAAGCCCGGGGAGGACCAACTTGCTTTTTTCAACGGACTGTTAGGCCAGCGGCGCCCCGCACACCGTGCAGAACTCGTCCCCGGGAAAGCTCATCGTGTCGCACTCCGGACAGCGGACGCTCTGGATGCGGTTCTTCTTGGCCAGGTCGGCGTCCAGGTTGCCCACGTACTTGTGGCAGTGGGGGCAGGTGCGCACCGATTCCTTGAGGGAGGTGCCGCAGTTGGGACAAACCCGCTGAATCCGCGCCCGAAGCACCGAGGAGCTTTCGGCACGGGAGCCGTCGGAGTTTTGCTTCTCTTCCTGATGCACCGGCGGCGGCTCCGGGGCGGCGGTGCGCAGAATCTCCATGGCGATCGACTCGATCAAGTCCGGCACCTGCACTTTTTCCTTGCAAAACGGGCAACGCCCCACCTTGCCCGCGTGCTTGTGCCGCACCTTCAGCTCGTGGCCGTTGGGACAAACCACCTGGATCCACAGCGAAATGGCGGCATCGCACTTCGGGCACCGGTTGTCCCGACCGATGACCTTGGTCTCGATCTTGAGTCGGTGGCCGTTGGGACAGGTAACTCGCACCCACATTTTCCCGGCTCCCTAGGCGCGCTGCCAGCCTGTTGGGCCATCGGTCCACTAGGGCACAACAGTTCGGGACCGCGCGCAACGCCTCCTGTGACTGGGTTTGCTGATACCGGCTCCTTCTCTGGCGTATTTCCGACTGGCCCGCATATAAGACAAGCTCATCAAGGCTGCTCTGTTTTAGTTTACACATTCCCCCCGCAACGGGGAAAGAAAAATCTTTGCTCGGGTGCGGCCAAGTTCCGCCGGGATGCGCCGCCGGTTGCACATAAGTCGTTACAAAATCTGGCCTTGGAAGCAACCACATGCTACCATGCCCGTTAGCGATTCTGGGCGGAATCCACCCTCGGGCCGAGGACTCCGGGCAATGAACCTGCAACACCAGCCGTTTCTGGTCACCGGCGCCGCTTCCGGGCTGGGTGCCGCCACCGCCATGGCCCTGGCCCAGCACGGAGCCCGAGTCGCCCTGCTGGACCGCCACGCCGAGGCCCTCGGCCGCGTGGCTACTGGGTGCCCCACCTCCACCTGCACCGCCGTGGCCGACATCACCGACGCCCGCCAGGTGCAACAGGCCATCGAGCAGGCCGTGGATCACCTGGGCGGCTTGCGTGGTGTGGTCCACTGCGCCGGTGTGGCTCACGCCGCGCGAATCTACGGCCGCCAGGGGCCCATGCCCCTGGAACAGTTCCGGCAGGTGGTGGAGGTGAATCTGGTGGGCACGTTCAACCTGATGCGACTAACTGTGCCGGCCATGGCCCAAATGGAACCCCTGGAAGACGGCGAGCGGGGGGTGATCGTCAACACGGCCTCCTGTGCCGCGTTCGAGGGGCAGATCGGCCAGGTGGCCTATGCGGCCAGCAAGGCCGGCGTGGTGGGCATGACGTTGCCGGCGGCCCGCGAGCTGGCCCGATTCGGCATCCGCGTGGTTACAATCGCCCCGGGCACCTTCGAAACCCCCATGATGGAAAACATGCCGCAACAGGTTCGGGAATCGCTGCTGCAGCAGATCCCCTTCCCGCCCCGGTTCGGGCAGCCCGAGGAGTTTGCCCAACTGGCCCTGCACGTGATCACCAACCGCATGCTCAACGGATGCACGCTGCGGCTGGACGGGGCGCTGCGCATGGGACCGAAATAGCCCGGCCCATGCGGGGTTCCCTGCCG
The DNA here is from genome assembly GCA_026982835.1 of Planctomycetota bacterium. Taxonomy (GTDB): domain Bacteria; phylum Planctomycetota; class Planctomycetia; order Pirellulales; family S012-138; genus S012-138. The sequence continues at coordinate 1,993 of JALSGI010000240.1, forward strand.
GTTCGCAGCCGGTTGCTTCCCTGGGAAAAAAGAGGGAAGGCCTCTACCAGTGCCTCCCCTCGCAGTTTGCCGCTCCCCTGCATGCTCCCCAATCAATTCAGCTCCCGGGAGAGCTGCCAGGCAAGGGCCTCGTAGTAGTCAAGCTCCAGCTGCGCAAACACCTCATCCACCGCCCGGCCATGCTCTCGCAACGAATCGTCGTCGCTTCGCCAGAACCCGCTCCCGGTGCCTCCGTCCCCTTGGGCAAAACGCAGATCGTCATCGGACCAGGAGGACGACCCGTTGCTCATCTGCGTCTCCACGCTTCCGGTCAGCTGCTCGTCCAGGATGGAGGTGTGCTGCCCGGTGAGTTGGTCGTCCGCAACATGGGTCAGTGGGCTGGTGTGTTGGTCTGGGTCGTCCAGCATCTGCTCGTCGATCCGCGGCAGCAGTTCGTCGGCGCGGGCAGTGGGCTTGGACGAATCGGGCAAGCTCCCTTGGGAAGAGGCGGCGCGGAGACTGCGGGCCAATCGCTGCCCGCCGGAGCTCCCGCTGCCGCTGTTGTTCTGGAGGCTGGCCAGCAGGTCGCCGGGGGCGATGTGCAGGCCGTCCACGTCCAGGCTCCGCATGCCCATGCCAGTGGTATTCAACAGCACGGAAACGGTGCCGGTTGCACGGTTGAGCACCAGCAAGTCTTCGTCCTGGGCCCGCCAGTTGCCATGGCGGTAATCGTCATCGGCCGAGAAGCTCACGCGGCTCCCGTCGCTGGAGACCCACAAGGCGTTGAGTTCGGCTTCCCGCGCGTTGAAACCAAGCACAGAGGCTCCCAGCCACCGGCTCCAAGTGCCCGCCGTGGCCCCAAAGCCCTGGCTGGTGAAGGTGAAACGGAGCAGGTCGCCTGCTTGCACCTGGCCCACGCCCGGCACGTTGCCTCGCTCGTGGATCGAGATGACCAGGTCCCCGCCAGGCAAAAAGCTCATCCCCTCGATCCGCTCATCGTCACCGAAAAGGCCCACGTCGCTGCCGTCGAAGTACCAGTCCCAGGTGCCGGCGGTGGTGGTGCCCAGGGAAGTGGGGGTGAACTTGAGGATATCGTTCACACCCACCACCAGGCCGCCCCGCGGCGTGTTCACGTATCCCTTGCCCTTAAGCGTGATGTAGATGTTGCCCTGATCGTCGAGGGCAAAGGCCTTGATATCCTCCTTGCCGGTGGTCAGGCCCACGTCGCTGCCGTCGAAATAGATACCGGCGTCGATCAACTGTCCCGTGCTATCCACCACCAGAGCCAGGATGTCCGAGTCGTCGAAGGTGAGCCGGGAACCATCCGGCAGCCGAAGCGAGCCGGGATCGTCGGTGGAAACCAGGTAGGTGGTCAGCGGTCCCTGGGGCGTAGGGGTGTTGGAACCGCTGCCACTGCCACTTCCACCGCTGCTTCCCGAACCGCCGGAGCCGCTGCTTCCGGAACCACTGCCGCCGGAGTTTCCCAGCGGCGTCAGCGCATCACCACTCAGCAGGTGCATGCCGTCCACGTCCTGGTGGCGCATGCCCAGTCGCGTGGTGTTGAGCAACACCGACACCGAGCCGGCCGAGCGGTTCAGCACCAGCAGGTCCTCGTCCTGGGCCCGCCAGGAGCCGTAGCGGTAGTCGTCTTCGGCCGAGAAGGCCACGCGACTCTCGTCGCCGGAGACCCACAAGGCGCTCAGCTCGGCATCGTAACTGCCCAGGCCAAGCGTCGAGGCTCCCAGCCACCGGCTCCAGGTGCCCGCCGTGGCACCAAAGCCCTGGCTGGTGAAGGTGAAGCGGAGCAGGTCCCCAGATTGCACCTGGCCCACGCCCGGCACATTGCCTCGCTCGTGAAGCGAAACCACCAAGTCTCCGTTGGACAAAAAGCTCATCCCCTCGATCCGCTCATCGTCACCGAAAAGGCCCACGTCGCTGCCATCGAAGTACCAGTCCCAGGTGCCGGCGGTGGTGGTGCCCAGGGAAGTGGGGGTGAACTTGAGAATATCGTTCACACCCACGACGAGGTTCCCCCGTGGCGTGGTGACGGTCCCCTTGCCCTTGAGCGTGATGTAGATGTTGCCCTGATCGTCGAGGGCAAAGGCCTTGATATCCTCCTTGCCGGTGGTCAGGCCCACGTCGCTGCCGTCGAAATAGATACCGGCGTTGACCAGTTGCCCGCGACTATCCACCAACAGGGCC
>JALSGI010000241.1 GCA_026982835.1 Planctomycetota bacterium
TACGGGCCAGCCAACGGAGGCCCCGCTGGATGTGTTCGTCTTCCTGGAACTGGCCGCAGCAGCGTACTACGTCCCCCTCGACCCGGGCTGCACCAGAACCTAGCCGGTCCGCGGCGATGATCAGCGAAGCGACTCCTGCGCAGGTCATGCTTCCGGTCCCAGGATCGCCGCTCAGGTAGCCCCAGGAGCCGTCCGGATGCTGGGATTTTTGCCAGTACTGACGGGCCCGGTGCCACACCGCATCCGGCACCGGCGAGGGCACGCCGTAGCGCTGCAGCACCCGTTCGGCTTCCCACAGGGCCAGCATGGCGAACTGCGTGTTGGACTTGTCGCCCGAGCCGGGCGGGTAGTTCCACATGCCGCGTTTGGGACCGTTGACGATCTGATGGGCAGCCAACCAGGCGGCGTTGCGGCGGATGAGGTTCAGGTCCCGCTGCGGCGTGGCGTGGCAAAAGACCATCGTTTGCAGCGACACCAGGTAGGTGCGGGTGTAGCTTTGTTTACGGAGGAAGTTCAGCGCCCGGGCCACCGATTCGTCCTCCGGCCCCACTCCGGCAGTGAGCAGAGCCAGGGTGGCCAGCGGGGTGGTATCCCAGCGAAGAAACGAAGGCCAACTGCCGCTGCGGCGCTGTTCCAGTTTGAGGAACCGCACGGCCCGGTCGATGGCCGCCTGGACCTCGGCCGGGTCCAGGTCCTGAGCCAGGGCAGGCGGCACGGGCCACCTGGGGAACACAAGCCCTACAACCAGCACCATCCAGCAAGCAAGGCGGCCAATCCGGCCCAGCAGGCGGTGTGTCGGCCCTGCAAGAGCCGGATCGGGTGGGGCTGTTCGGCCTGGGGGGATTGGGCCGCCTGGGCGCACGGAACTTCCCGCGTTCCCTGTGCAAGGGGTTGCGTTGTTGGCACTTAGAACAAGGGGTAGAATACCCAAGGAAGACCGTCCTTTTGGGAACATCGGCTTGACCACTCGCAAACAGGAACGATCCCCTTGGCCACCCGCACTCGCAGCCTGGGTGACGTGCTCCAGGAGTTTGCCCATCGACGCAAGTTGATGGCCGAGGAGCTTCATAAAGTCATTATCGGGCAGGATGCCGTCATCGAACAAGTCTTTGCGGCGATCTTCACCCGCGGGCATTGCCTGCTGGAGGGGGTGCCGGGGCTGGCCAAGACGCTGCTGGTGAGCACGCTGGCTCGCATCATGGACCTGCAATTCAAGCGCATCCAGTTCACCCCCGACCTGATGCCCTCGGACATCACCGGCACCAACGTGCTGGAGGAGGACGAGCAGGGACGGCGCAATTTTCGCTTCGTCCCCGGCCCGGTGTTCACCAACATCCTGCTGGCCGACGAGATCAACCGCACCCCGCCCAAGACCCAGGCCGCGCTGCTGCAGGCGATGCAGGAGCGGGAGGTGACCGTGGGCCAGCAGACCTACCGACTGCCCGAGCCGTTCTTCACCATCGCCACGCAGAACCCCATCGAGCAGGAGGGGACCTACCCCCTGCCGGAAGCCCAGCTGGACCGCTTCATGTTCAACATCAAGGTGGACTATCCCACCCCGGAGGAAGAAGAGCAGATCCTTTCGGTCACCACGCGGCAGGAGAAACCGGAGATCCGCAAGATCCTTTCGGCGCAGAACATCCTGGTGATCCAGGAGTTGGTGAGCAAGGTAGCCGTGAGCCAGTACATCGTGAAGTACGTGGCGCGGCTGGTGCGGGCCACGCGGCCCAAGGATCCCACGGCCCCGGAGTTCGTGCGCGAGCTGGTGGACTGGGGGGCCGGCCCTCGGGCCGGGCAGTTTTTGATCCACGGCGGCAAGGCCCTGGCGGCGATGGACGGCCGTTTTTCGGTGGCCGTGGAGGACGTGCAGCGGGTGGCCGTGCCGGTGCTGCGGCATCGCATCTCGACCAACTTCCAGGCCCAGGCCGAGGGGCTCTCCACCGAAGACCTGATCCAGCGCCTGCTCAAGGAAATCCCCCCGCCGGCGGTGGAGAAGTTTGAGTGATCCGTCGGCTTGCGCTATGTGGCTTGCGCCTTGCGCCGGAGCTTCCGCTCCGAAGTAAAAACAAACGCTAATTCTTGCAACCGGCGAGCCGCCGGCGTAAGCCGGCGGTTGGCGAAGCGCTACATTGCCGTTTTGAAAAACCGCAAGCTCACGCTTGCGGCTCGCCATGGCGTAACAGAAAACAACTTGAAACCAAGCGCGCGGCTTGTTGCTCCCCCAGCTTACGCTGGGGGCTCCTGGAGAAACAAAACGCATCGCCGCGCCAGTGGCCAATCATCCTCCCTGCACCGAGAACCCCCATGCCTGCGGTCGAACAATACCTCAAGCCCGAGGTGGCCCGGCAAATCGCCCGGCTGGACCTGCGCGCGCAGTTTATCGTCAAAAGCTTCCTGCACGGACTGCACGCCAGCCCTTTTCACGGGTTTTCCGTCGAGTTCAGCGAGCACCGCCGCTACACGCCCGGGGACGACCCCAAGGACATCGACTGGATCGTCTATGCCAAGACCGACCGCTACTACATCAAAAAGTTCGAGGCCGAAACCAATATCACCGGCTACCTGGTGATGGACCTGAGCCGCTCGATGGGCTACAGCTACCGCCAGGAGATGACCAAGTTCGACTACGCCATCTGCCTGGCCGCGGCGCTGTGCTACCTGATGATCCACCAGCAGGACCCCTGCGGGCTGATCGTGTTCGATACACGCATCCGCCACTCGCTGGCCCCCAAGAGCAAGCGGACGCAGCTGGGCAGCGTGCTCAGCCTGCTGGCCCGACTCAAGCCCACCGGACAGACGGACATCCCCAAGTGCCTCACTCAGATCGCCGCCATGCTCAAGCACCAGAGCCTGGTCATGATATTCAGCGACCTGCTGGGGGACCCTGAGGAGATCATGCGCTCCTTGCACCAACTGCGGCACCGCAAACACGACGTGATCCTGTTCCACATCCTGGACGAGGCGGAGGTGATCTTTCCTTTCGACGGGCTTACCGAGTTTGAAGACCCCGAGACGGGCCAGAAGGTGCAGGTGGACGCCACCGGCTTCAAGCAGGACTACCTGGGGGCGGTCGAGGAGTTCCGCGAGACGCTCCGCCGGGAGTGCTTTCAGGCCGGGGTGGACTACGTGCCGCTGGATACCAGCATGCCGTTCGACCGGGCACTGGTGGAGTACCTGGTCAGCCGCCGCCACCGGCTGTAGGAGGAGCGTGCGCACGTCAGCGTGTGGGTCTTGGGTCTTGGGTCGTGGGTCTTGCGGATGGTGCTCCCGCACCGGGGTGAGAACAAACGTCAACTTGCACAACCAAGAGCCCCCCGCGTCAGCGGGGGGAGAAACAGTATCGGCATGCGACATGCGGCTTGCGGCTTGCGCCGGAGCTTCCGCACCGGAGGTCTTGGGTCTTGGGTCTTGCGGCGGTGCTTCCGCACCAGTGCGAGAAAAAGCGTCGATTCTTACAACCGGCGAGCCGCCAGCGTAAGCCGGCGGTTGAACAGCGAGCCGCCGACTTCAGCCGGCGGAGAACAGCGAGCCGGGAGCGTCAGCTCCCGGAGGGCTTGGAGGCGTGGAGGCTTGGGGCTTGGAGAGATGGCGAGCCGCCGGCTTCAGCCGGCGGAGAACAGCCCTCCAGCCGGCCAAACGCCGAAAATCCGCGTTCTTTTCCGAACCAGGGGCTTGCCTCATCCGGCGCGTCGCTACAATGACCATGCCCGGAGTGTCGAAACGGGCCAGGGACGCTTTTCTTTACCGGCCTGGCTGCACGGGCCGGCGCTGCCTGGGAGGAGATGAGATGGCCGACGGATTCCACGGACCGCTGCAACGCATCAGCCCCACCTGCGTGCGCATTCCCAAAAGCTACAAGCCGGGGATGCGTGTCGATGGGCTGATCTATGCCAGCCAGGAACTGCTGGACCTGATCCGCGAAGACCAGGCCCCCGAACAGGTGGCCAACGTGGCCTTTTTGCCCGGCATCCAGGTCGCTTCGCTGGCCATGCCGGACATTCACTGGGGCTACGGCTTTCCCATCGGCGGCGTGGCGGCCACCGACCCGGAGGAAGGCGGCGTGATCTCGCCCGGGGGGGTGGGCTACGACATCAACTGCGGCGTGCGGCTGGTGCGAAGCAACCTCCAGTGGGAGGACGTGGAGCCGTACCAGCAAAAGCTGGTCGAT